>JBPCQU010000264.1:0-3282 GCA_050997795.1 Solirubrobacteraceae bacterium
CGCCGAGCTCGCGGCCTCGGGGGACAGCAGCGCCCACGCGCCGAGCGCGACCTCGAAGCCAGCGAACGCCCGGATCGGCGCCGG
Organism: Solirubrobacteraceae bacterium; assembly: GCA_050997795.1. GTDB lineage: Bacteria > Actinomycetota > Thermoleophilia > Solirubrobacterales > Solirubrobacteraceae > Palsa-465. The sequence continues at coordinate 85 of JBPCQU010000264.1, forward strand.
CGCGACCCCGACTGCGCGGGCCGCCGCCCCTGGGGAGCGCAGCTTCGCGAGCCCGGCGAGAACCAGCACGAGCGCCGCGACCGCGTGGGGGATCGTCAGCGCGTCCGCCAAGCGCTCGTCTCTCGCTCGAGGATGCTGGTGGCGGCGCTGGCCGGGTCGAGCTCGCGGGAGACGACGCGGTCGAGCAGCTCCCTGACCTCATCATCCTCCCGGACGGACTCCTCGAGCTCGCGCCGCATCCGGAACGTGGCGATCGCCAGCACCTCGCTCATCAGGTTGCGCCGGCGCCGTTCCGAGAGCGTGCCCTGCGCCTCGATGTGGTCACGGTGCTCGAGCAGGCGGTCGGCCAGCTCGGCCACGCCCTCGCCGCGGACCGCCTCGGTGCGGACGATCGGGACGTCCCACTCGACGTGCGGGCCTAGTGCGAGCACCGCCTTGATCTCGCGCACCATCGTGTCGGTGAGGGGATGGTCGGCCTTGTTGACGACGATCACGTCGGGGATCTCCATCACGCCCGCTTGCAGTGCCTGGATTAAATCACCCGAGCCCGGCTGCAGCACCAGTACAACCGTGTCGGCGTGGTCGATGATGTCGACCTCGGCCTGTCCCACGCCGACTGTCTCGAGGAAAACGAGATCGCGCCCGGAGGCGTCCATCAACAGCGCCGCCTGGAGCGCCGCCTCGCTGAGACCGCCGAGCGCGCCGCGGTTGGCCATCGAACGGATGAACACGCCCGGATCGAGGAAGTGCTCGGCCAGGCGGATCCGGTCACCGAGCAGCGCGCCCTTGGTGAACGGCGAGGAGGGGTCGACCGAGAGCACCGCCACGGTCTTCTCGCGGTCTCGCTCGAGCTTGGTCAGCGCCGCGAGCAGGGTCGACTTCCCAACCCCGGGCGGGCCCGTGAAGCCGACCACCGCGGCCCGGCCGGTGTGCGGGTAAACCTCGCTGACCAGCGCCCAACCCTCGGGCTCGTCGTTCTCCACCAGCGAGATCGCCCGCGCGAGCGCGCGCTTGTCGCCGTCGAGCAAGCGCTGGGCAAGTGGCTGATCAGAGCGGCCCATCGAGGCGAGCAATCATGCCAGGGTGGGGTGCCGCCGGTCGCCGGTGCCGAGGTGTAGCGTGCCCAGCTTGCGGGGAGTCAGGTGACCATGGAGAACGCTCTGCTGGACCGGGTCGATGCGCTCGTCGGAGACGGGATCGAGGCGGCGGTCTCCTACAAGCACCGCCGGCGCCTGCGGCGGCTCGGCTGGGAGCGCGTGTTTGAGCCCTCGAGCCCCGGGGCGTTCGCCGACGGTGACCCGCCCCCCCGCGAGGGCTGCCGGCTCGAGGTGCTGATCGACGGCGCGACGGCGCTGCCCGAGATCGCCCGCGCCCTGTCGGAGGCCAAGCGGTTCGTCCACATCACCGGCTGGCACCTCGCGCCGTCGTTTCAGCTGGTGCGCGACAAGGCGCCAGGGCACGGCGCGATCGGGGTGCTGCTGGCCGAGCTCTCCCAGCGGGTCGACGTGCGCGTGCTGGTGTGGTCGGGCTCGCCGGTACCGGTGTTCCATCCCACCCGCGCCGAGATCACCCAGGCGCTCGAGAACCTCGTCCGCGGCACCCGGATCCGGGCCCACGGGGACCCGCGCGAGCATCCGCTGCACTGCCACCACGAGAAGACCGTCGTGGTCGACGGTGAGGTCGCGTTCGTCGGCGGGATCGACTTGACCGACGACGCGGGCGACCGCTACGACACCTCAGAGCACCACGCGCGCCGGCGGCTGGGCTGGCACGACGTGGCTACCCGCCTGCACGGTCCCGTGGTCGCCGACGTCAATGACCACTTCCGCACACGGTGGCGCGAGCTGACCGGCGAGGAGCTGCCCGCGGTGCCGCCGCCCGCGGCGGCGGGGAGCACCAAGGTGCAGGTCGTGCGGACAGTCGCCGAAGGCATGTACGACTCGCTCCCCCGCGGGGACTTCCGGATCTTCGAGAGCTACGCGCGGGCGCTGCGCTCGGCGCGCGAGCTGATCTACATCGAGAACCAGTTCCTGTGGTCGCCCGAGCTCGTCTCGATCATCGTCGCCAAGCTCCGCGACCCGCCGTCGCCCGACTTCCGGGTCGTGATCCTGCTGCCGGCCAAGGCCAACAACGGCGCCGACGACACCCAGGGCCAGCTCAGCGTGCTCGTGGACGCCGACGGCGGCCACGGACGCGTCCTGGGGGCGACGATCCGGTCGCTGTCGCCGTTGAAGGATCGCGCCGACCCGCTGTACGTGCACGCCAAGGTCTGCGTGGTGGACGATCGCTGGTTGATCGTCGGCTCGGCGAACCTCAACGCGCATTCGTTCTTCAACGACACCGAGATGTGCGTGGTCACAGACGACTCCGCGCTCGCGCGCGCCACGCGTGTTCGGCTGTGGGCCGAGCACCTCGAGCTCGACGAGGCGTTTGTCGCCGACGCGCCGATCCGCGCGCTGGTCGACGAGCACTGGTGGCCGACGGCGAGCGAGCAGCTCGCACGGGTGCGGGCCGGCCAGCCCCCCACCCACCGCCTGCTCGAGCTGCCCGGCGTCTCGCGACGGTCCCGGCGGCTGCTCGGACCGCTGTCCGGTTTGATCGACGACGGCTGAGCCAACCGCTTACGATCTTGCCGTGCACTCGGCCGGCACCCAGCAGACGCGGCGTCCCCGCCCGGCGGCGGCGTCCGCCGGCGTGCGGCCGCGCGTGCGATCTGAGCCGCGGCCGCTGACCGGCGGCCCGCTCGCGTTGTGGCGCTTCGCGCGAACGCACAACATGCGCCACCATGGGTACGTGGTGCTGATCGCGCGCTGGCTGTGGCTGAAGCTGCGCTGGCGGGGGCGGCTGCAGACCGACGGGCTGTGCTTCGTCGGGCCGGGGGTGAAGTTCGAGATCGGGCGCGATGCCCGGGTGAGCCTCGGGCGCTGGTCCTGGATCGGCCACGGGTGCAAGCTGCGCGTGCACGAGGGCGAGCTCTCGATCGGAGCCAAGACGGTGCTCGGCCAGGAGTGCACGATCTCCGCCTTTCAGCACATCTCGATCGGCCGCGAGTGCATCGTCGCCGACCGCGCGATGATGATCGACTTCGACCACGGGATGGTGGAGGTCGAGCGCCCGATCCGCGAGCAGGGGATCTACAAGCGCGACGTGCGGATCGGCCACAACGTGTGGATCGGCTACGGCGCCTGCTTCTTGCGC
>JBPCQU010000265.1:0-10466 GCA_050997795.1 Solirubrobacteraceae bacterium
GGAAACGCGCCGTTGGGGTCGTTGTGGGCGTAGCTGTTGTGGCGGTTGATCGTGGTCACGTTGCGTAGCGGGATGTGTGACTGCACGGCGAGCTGCTTGGCCTCGTCGAGGATCAGCTGTCCGCCCAGCGCGGCGCCGAACGCGTAGATCAGCAGACGCCGAGGGAGCCGGCGACCCATCGTCGCTTTCAGCCCGAGCACGCGCTGGGCGGCGCTGGCGGTTCCGTTGCCGACCGCCCCGAGATCGTCGGTCAGGCGCTGCGGGAAATACCACTCGGTCCCGTCGGCGTTCGCGATCCCCGACCCTGAGAACATCCGCGCGAAGCGCTCGATCGGCGTCAGGGCGCCTTGACCGTCCCAGCCGCGGGGGTCACCGTTCGCGGCCAGGCCCCGGCCGAGATGGGCCTGCGCGGCCGCGAGCGCCGGGGGCGAGGTGCCGACGTTGAGCGCGTAGCCGTATTGCCCGAGGTTCGTGACCGGGATCGAGGGGGTCAAACCGAATGGCGTCAGCAGCCCGGAGGCCTGTCCGAGCGACGGCCCGTTGGGGTCGATCAGCGCCGCCGTCGAGCCGGTGGCGTTGTAGAGCCCCGCGAAGGGCGCCACGATGCCGCCGAAACTGAGCCACGGTGAGGTCTTGCCAGCGTCGAGCTGCTTCAGCGCGGCTCGCGCGGAGGCGGCGCTCTCGGTGCCGAAGCTGCCGCCGTCGATGTAGACCAGCCCTGACAACGCGTCGGCGCCGGGGCGGCCGCCAAAGTCCCACGACGCGTAGGCGGTCACGACGCCGCCGCCGAGCGAGTGGCCGCCGAGCACCACCTTGCCGCCGAGCTTGCTGGCCGCGGCGATCACGCGGTGGAGGTCCTGCACGGCGACGTTCATCCCCCAGCGCTTGGCGAACTCCAGCTTCGAGTCCGGGATGAGCTGGAAGTGGTGCTTGATCGCCTTGTCGCCCAGGAACCCGAGGTAGTAGTCGAACAGCTGCTGCGCGGTGGCGTGGCCCGACTTGGCCCGGTCGAGCGCCGACTGGTCCTCGAGCAGGTTCTCGCGCCGCTCCACCGACCACACCTGCCAGCCCTTCGCCCGCGAGGTGATCCACTGCGCCAGCGGCACGAAGTAGCTGGAGCCGGCCGAGGTCCCGGGGACCAGGACGAGCACGTTCTTGGCCTGGGCGGGGCCGATCTTGATCACGCCGACTTTGTCGTATCGGGCGGGCGTCGCGGGGGCCGCGAAGCCCCGCATCCAGTCGACCCGCAGGGTGGCGGAAGCGCTGGTGGTGAACGCGAGCGACAGGACGAAGGTCGCTCCGAGCAGCTTCAGGGCGCCGCGCATCAGCGGCCAAGTATGCCGTGTTGAGGAATTATTAGGAGGAGGCTGGTCGGCGAAATCGGCTGGCATCCGACGCCGCTTGGGAATAGATTGTCGGATCTGGGAACACAACCTTCTGAGGAGGAGGATCCGTGAAGAGATACACCAGGCTGGCTGCAGCGGCGCTGCTGACGGTCATCGCGGCGCTCGTCGTCGCAGCGTGCGGCTCGAGCTCGTCGAGCAGCTCGTCGAGCAAGTCATCGTCAACGGCCGTGAGCTCGGGCGGCAAGGAGGGCGGCACGATCACGATCGCGTCCGGGACTCCACCGCTGTCGGCCGATCAGGGGCTCGACTTCACGACACAGGGTCAGGAGCTGTATTCGGTCATCAACACGCCGCTGCTGACGTTCGTGCGCGGCGTTTCGGGAACGGCCGGAAGCAAGATCGTGCCGGCGCTCGCGAAGAGCCTGCCGACCGTATCCAACGGCGGCAAGACGTACACGTTCTTCCTCCGGCCGGGGCTGCACTACTCCAACGGGACCGCAATCAAGGCCTCAGACGTCACCGTGGCGCTCGAGCGCGACATCAAGATCCCGTGGCAGGCGGCTTCGTTCATCAGCGCCTACGTCAAGGGCGGAACGGCCTACGCCAACAACAAGGCGAAGACGATCTCCGGAGTCACGACCGATGACGCGACCGGCAAGATCACGGTCAGCGTGGTCGCGCCGTTCGCCCCGATCGTCGACATCTTCGCGCTCCCCGGCACGGCCCCCGTGCCGCCGAACACCCCGATGAAGAACCTCGCGGCTACGGGCACGATCGGCGATGGTCCCTACATGTGGAGCACGATCTCCCCCGGCCACACCTACACGCTGATCAAGAACCCGAAGTTCGACGTCCCGGGCCTGCCCAAGGGCCACGCGGACAAGATCGTCTACAACGTCAACCCCAACGTCCTGGCCAATGCCCAGGCGGTCCTCAACAACACCGCCGACGTATTCGATCCCGGTGACACGCTCCCGGCCTCGATGCTCCAGCAGGTCAAGACGTCGGCCGCGGATCGGTACCAGCCGGTCCCGCTCAACTCGAGCTGGTACTTCTGGTTCGCCGTCAACAAGAAGCCGTTCAACAACCTGTACGCGCGCCAGGCGGTGCTGGCGGCGATGGACGACCGGGCCTTCTCACGGCTCGACAGCGGCTTCCAGGTCGAGGACTGCCACCTGATCCCGTTCGGCATCATCGGGCACTCCAACCCGGCGAATTGCCCGTTCCACAACCCGGCTGGGCCACCGAACATGACGCTGGCCAAGCAGCTGATGAAGAAGTCGGGCATGACCGGCCAGCCGGTCGTGGTGTACGGCGAGGAGCGCAGCCCGCGCAGGCAGTACCTCGACTACTTCACCTCGGTCCTCAATTCATTGGGATTCAAGGCGACCGAGAAGGTGGTCAACTCGGGCGTGTACTTCACCACTATCGGGGCTCCGACCCTGCACCCGCAGGCGGGCTTCGGTGACTGGAACCAGGACTTCCCGAACCCGTGGGACTTCATGCAGCTGTTTGCCGGCAACGCCGGCTCTTCGCTGAACTATGGCTACGTGAACGACCCGCATTTCAATGCGACGCTGAACAAGCTCGACCAGCAGCCGCCGGAGGCGGTGGCCAGCCAGTGGGCGGCGCTCGATCAGTACGCGGTCCAGCATGCCTACTACGCGAACTTCGGCCACGAGAGCAAGGCGAAGTTCTACTCGAACCGGCTGAACTTCAACTCCGGTGTGGTGTCGGTCGAATACCTGACTGACCTGACCAGCCTGCAACTCAAGTAGCAGCGGCTCTCCGGGAGGGCGCCTGTGCGGGCGTCCTCCCGGCCCCGCTCGTTGACCGCAGCGATAAGCTCGTGCTCGCGCAATGGCTCTAGACCCCCCCCTCCGGCAGTCGCCGGGTGACGCCGGCGCCGGCGTCGTCATCACCTCCGAGCGAGGTGGCGGGGACTCTTGGGAGGAGGGTCATCATGCCCCGGCGATCGGGCCCTGGAAGCTGGCCGGGCGCCGGCTGCGGCGCAACCGGATGGCGCTGGCTTTCCTGGTCCTGTTCATCCTGCTCGTCGTGGCCTGCCTGCTGGCGCCGGTCTACTCATCGGACATCGCCCACATCAGTCCCAATGCCAACAACGTCACGGGCACGATCAACGTCCGCGGGAAGTCAGAGAACGTCGTCTCGGTGACCGGGGTGCCGATCGGCCCGACGTTCACCAGGCATTACTTCTTCGGCGCCGACACCAACGGCCGGGACCTGGCCGTGCGGCTGCTCTACGGCGGGCGCACCTCGCTGTTGATCGGCTCGATCGCCACCCTGATCATCCTCGTGTTCGGGACGCTGGTCGGGCTGCTGTCCGGATACCTGCGGGGCCCCGTCGATGCGGTGCTGAGGTGGCTGATGGAGCTGGTCTGGTCCTTTCCCCCGGTGATCCTCGGCGTCGTCGTCGGTACCGCGCTGGCCTTCGGCGGGATCGGTCCAATCAAGGGCAACTCGATCCTGATTCCCACGATCATCATCGGGGGGATCTATGTGCCCTACCTGGGCAAGCCCATCCGGGGCGAGGTCCTGCGCCTGCGCGAGCAGGACTTCGTCGACGCCGCCCGCGTGCAGGGGATGAGCCCGTGGCGGATCATGCTCTCGGAGATCCTGCCCAACGCGGCCTCGACGATCACCGTGTTCGTCCCGATCATGCTGGCCAACACGATCTTGCTCGAGTCCTACCTGTCGTTCCTCGGGGCCGGCGTGCAGGCGCCCAACGCATCCTGGGGCACCTTGATCTCCGACGGCCTCAGCTACATCTCGACAACCCCCACCTTCTCGCTCATCCCGGGGGCGATGCTCGTGCTCACCGTGCTCAGCATCAACGTCGTCGGTGACGGAGTCCGCGACGCGCTTGACCCCCGCGCCCAGGTGCGGATCAAGACCTGATGGCCCGGTTCATCGTCCGGCGCACGCTGTCGGCCATCGCGCTCCTGCTCGCCACCTCGTTCCTGGTGTTCAGCTTCTTCGAGCTCATCCCCAGCTACAACCCAGCCCGGTCGATCGCGGGACGCAACGCCAATCAGACGACCGTCAACGAGGTCGCCCGCAAGTTCGACCTCAACAAGCCGTTCTACGTCCAGTACGCGAACACGATGAAGCTGATCTTCACCGGGCAGGTGATCGATTACCAGGACGATCTCAACGTCGTCGACCAGTTTCGCCAGAGGTTTCCCGTGACCCTTTCGTTGGTCATCCCGGCGGCGATCCTGTGGAGCGTGATGTCCCTCCTGCTCGGCTCGATCAGCGCGCTCAAGGTCGGCCGATTGACCGACCGGGGGGTGATGGTGGCGGCGATCATCGGCGTCTCGGTCCCGATCTTTTTGCTCGCCGCGCTGCTTTTGTACCTGTTCGCCTACAAGTGGGCCGTGTTCCCCAATACCGGGTATACGCACTTCGGCGACAGCCCGACCCAGTGGGCCTTCCACCTGATCCTGCCCTGGATCTCGATCGCCACGCTGAGTATCGGCTTCTACTCTCGCGTACTGCGCTCGAACCTGCTCGACATGGTCAACCAGGACTTCGTGCGCACGGCGCGGGCCAAGGGCCTGTCGCGACGCCGGGTGTTCGTCCGTCACGTCCTACGCAACTCGGTCATGCCCATCGTGACCCTGTTCGGCCTCGACTTCGCTCTGCTGCTCGGCGGTGCGGCGTTGGTTACCGAGACCGTGTTCAACCTCCCCGGCATCGGCCAGTACGAGGCCAGCGCGATCGGCAACCTCGACGTTCCCCCGATTCTGGTCGGCTCGATCTTTACCGCCTTCTTCGTCGTCGTACTCGGCGCAATCGTCGACTTCGTCTACGCCCTGCTCGACCCCCGAATCCGGCTCAGCGGCTGATGGCCGACCGCCTGCTCGAGGTCGACGGCCTGGAGGTCTCGTTCGCGACCGAGGACGGCCTCGTGCGCGCCGTGGACGGGGTCTCGTTCACGCTCGATCGGGGTGAAGTCGTAGCGATCGTGGGGGAGTCGGGGTCGGGTAAATCCGTGACCGTGATGACCCTGATGGGTCTGACCCGCTCGCCCAACTCGCGCTTCGGCGGATCGGCGCGGCTGGGCGACCGCGATCTGATCGCCGCTTCGGAGCATGACCTCGAGCGGATCCGCGGCCAGGAGATCGCGATGATCTTCCAGGACCCGATCTCCTCGCTCAGCCCGGTGCACCGGATCGGGGACCAGATCGTCGAGCAGATCCGTGCCCACGAGAAGATCTCCAAGGCGGCTGCGCTCGACCGGGCAGTCGAGTTGATGGAGCGGGTCGGGATCCCGCGAGCCCGCGACCGGGCCCGCGCCTATCCGCACGAGTTCTCGGGCGGCATGCGCCAGCGGGCGATGATCGCGATGGCTCTGTCTCTCTCACCCTCGGTTCTGATCGCCGACGAGCCCACGACCGCGCTCGACGTCACGATCCAGGCCCAGATCCTCAAAGAGATCACCGAGCTCCAGCAGGAGAGCGACAGCGGTGTGATCTTCGTCACCCACGATCTCGGAGTCGTGGCCGACATCGCCGACCGGGTGCTGGTCACGTACGCCGGGCAGGTGGTCGAGCAGGGAACGCTCGACGAGATCTTCTACGACCCCCAGCACCCATACACGTGGGGGCTGCTGGGGTCGATCACGCGGATGGATCGCGAGCCTCCTCGCCGGCTGCCCGCAATTCCCGGACAGCCGCCGTCGCTGGCCCAACCGCCGGAGGGCTGCCACTTCCGCCCCCGCTGCCCGCACGCGTTCGATCGCTGCTACGAGCTCCCCGCGCTCGAGGCGCGCGTGCCCGAGGCCCCCGAACACCAGGATCGATGCTGGCGAGAGGTCGCCTACAAGCGTACCCGTCGGGAGGTCGAGGGGCGCATCGGTCTCGGTACCGGATCGGTGGTGGCATGAGCACGAGCGATGCCCCGGAGGCGGCCGCACCGGCCGATGGGCAGCAGCCGCTGCTCGAGGCCGAGCACGTTCAGCTCTACTTCCCGATCAAGCAGGGCGTGCTCATCGATCGCACGGTCGCGGTCGTCCATGCGGTGGACGACGTCTCGCTGATGCTGCTCGAAGGTCAGACGCTAGGCGTCGTGGGAGAGTCGGGCTGCGGCAAGAGCACGCTGGCCCGATGCATCGTGCGGCTGCTCGAGCCGACCTCGGGCGCCCTGCGGTTTCGGGGGCGCGATATTACGCACCTGAGCCGCCGGAGCCTGATGCCGATGCGCCAGGAGGTTCAGCTCGTCTTCCAGGACCCCGTGGCCTCGCTGAACCCGCGCAAGCGCGTCGGTCAGATCCTCGGCACACCGTTGCGACTGCACGGGATGGAGGGAGGCAAGATCCAGGCGCGCGTGCGCGAGTTGCTGGATCGGGTGGGGCTGAACCCCGAGCACGTCAACCGCTTTCCCCACGAGTTCTCGGGCGGCCAGCGGCAGCGGATCGGGGTCGCGCGTGCGCTGGCTGTGAGCCCTCGCCTGATCGTGCTCGATGAGCCGGTGTCGGCGCTCGACGTCTCGATTCAGGCCCAGATCGTCAACCTGCTCGACGACCTGCAGGACGACTTTGGCTTGTCTTACGTATTCATCGCGCACGACCTGTCTGTCGTCCGGCACGTCTCTGATCAGATCGCCGTCATGTATCTGGGGAAGCTGATGGAGCTCTCACCCGCCCAGGAGCTCTACACCAAGCCGGTCCATCCCTACACCGAGGCGCTCCTATCGGCGATCCCGATCCCCGACCCTCGGGAGAATCGCGCGCGCGAGCGCACGGTCCTCGGCGGAGAGCCGCCGAACCCGATCAATCCACCGTCGGGGTGCCGCTTTCACACCCGCTGTCCGCGCGCAACCGAGGTCTGCCGCGAGGTCGAGCCTCCGCTGGCCGAGTACCCGGGCGGCCACCTGGCTGCCTGCCACCATCCGCTCAACGTCAGCTCGAGGGAGATCTCGGCTGCCTCCCGCTCCTCGCTCAGCCCGCTCAGCGCCGCTCAGGAGATGCCAAGTGGCGAGCAGGCGCCGCCCGAACCGGGCCCGGGGGCCGAGGTCTCCAACGCGCCCGGAGACCGGTGAAGCGACGCCGGTGTGCTGGGCACGGCTAGCTCGAGCACTGCAGTCCGCCGGCTCATTGGTCTCACCCTGGGGGTGGCCTGCCTGCTGGCTGCTGGTTGCGGCGGAGGATCGGGCCGGGGGACGCCGGCCAAGTCGATCGCACAGCGCGTCTGCGGGGGTGCCCAGGCCGCTGCCGCCGGGCAGCTCGGCCACCCGGTCAGCGCGCGCATCGTGGATCGCGATCCCGCCGACCTGGAATGCGTGCTGACCGGCCGGCGGCTGCGTGTTCGTATCGTCTCCCAGGCTTCAGCCCAGGCGTATACGGAGTTCGACACCACAACCGCCCACCAGGAGCAGGTCTACGGCCCCGGAGTCCACGAGCCCGGCCAAATACCGAGGGCCATCCCCGTCCCGGGTGCTGTGGCGGCGGTCTGGATTCGGGCCCAGCGGGAGATCGTCGCCACCGACGCGGAGCCGACCCGCGCAGGCGCTTATGTCACCGTGACGGTCACGGGTCGATCTTCCCAAGAGCACAAGGCGCTCGCGCTCGCTGAGGCGGTCGCGCGCGCCACGTTCGCTGCCCACCCGGACGCTGCGACATGAAGCGGAGCATCCTGGTCCTGGCGATGGCCGCCGGCATCGCCGGCTGCGGGAACGCCAACGTGGTGACGCCAACCGATGTCGCCCAGAGCTACGTGTACGCGATCGCGGAGGGAAACTACCCCGGAGCGTGCGCCTTGCTGGACCAGCGGACGCGCGAAACGCTGGTCTCCTCGACGCGGCCCCGCGTCAGCTGTCCGAGACTGTTCGCTCGGTGCTTGCCGAAGGGAACGACGACCCTGCGCCGCGACCAGTCCCAGCTCCTGTATGCGAACACCGACCTCCAGGTCTCCGGCTCCCGGGCGGCTGTCCGGTTGAGCGGCACCGCGGCGGCGAGAGTCACGAAGGAGGTGACGCTCGTCCACGAGCGGGCCCATTGGGAGCTGACCTCCCCCGGCGCGGCAATCGAGAGGTGCGCGGTCCGGTTGGCCAGGGATCGGCGTCGGCGACATCGAAGGCGCTCGGTCGGTGGATGAACCGCTGGCTGTGCTGCTGCTTCCCGCTCGGCTCGAGGGCTTCGAGCTCGAAGATCACGCACGGGATCTGCTTTCGATCCCGCGCGTGATCGCGCTCGAGCCTTCTCGGGTTCGCACCCCCCGGTTCATGCGCGAGGCGACCACCGTCCGCCAGGCCGCCCGCCTGCGGTTTCCGGGGTCGCTGCGATTGCTGGTCCTGTATCACCCTGCCCAATACCCGCTTGCGCGCGCGCTTTGCGCGCATCACGAGGAGGCCGAGTTCTGGTACGTCCCGCCCGTTCCCGCGGCGCTGGAAGCCGCAGATCAGGCGCAAAGCCGCGAGTTGCTCGCGTTCGACGAGTTCGCGCGCGAGCGCGCCGAGCAAACCCTCGCGGTGATCGGGGATGCCGGCGTCGAGGACGCGCCCCTTCGCCTGCGGCTGCGTGAGCTGGCGGTGATCAACCCGCGCCCGTTCGTTCCCGGAGGACGGTTTCGGGGGCAGTGAGGGCCAGCTAAGGGGTCCGAGCGGCGCAAGTAAGGGGGAGCTGCGTCAAATCGACGCCGTTCTCCCGATGTACCGCGGCGTGTCTCAGTTCATCGTGAGATCACGTGGCCAGCCATCGAGAGGAACGCAAATGCATCCCCAGTTCAACGCAATCATGGCCGCGGCCCACAATGACGAGCTCCGCCGCAGCGCCGAGTCCGCCCGGCTCGGGCGGCCAGGCTCACGCAATACGGTCCTGGGGTCGCTCAGGCGATACTTCGCCCATGCGAGCGACGCTGACGAGCAGCCACTTCGTGGGCCGGGTCGGAGAGCTGGCAGAGCTCGAGCTCGCCGTCCGGGAGGCCGCATCCGGCAGGCCCGCCCTCGTCCTGCTCGGCGGTGACTCCGGCGTCGGCAAGACTCGCCTCGTCCGCGAGCTCGAGCACCGGCTGGCGCTCGAGGACGACCCTGGAACGCTTGTCCTGCGCGGCGAGGGCGTCGAACAGGCCGAAGGCGAGCTGCCTTACGCGCCGCTGCTGAGCGCGCTACGGCCCCTGGTGCGCGAGCGCAACGCGGCGCTGCAAGCGCTCAGCTCGGGGAGCCGCGCCCAGCTCGCGACGATCCTGCCGGGACTCGACGACGGCCGCCCGCGCGAGGACCGCGCCGACCCCGCCGGGCAGGTGCGGCTGTTCGAAGCCGTGCTCGAACTGCTCGACTTGCTGAGCGACGAGGCATCGGTGGTGCTGATCTTCGAGGACGTGCACTGGGCCGACCGCTCGACGCGCACGTTCATCGCCTTCCTGGCCCGCAGCCTGCGCCAGGAGCGGATCGCGCTCCTGCTCACCTATCGCACGGACGAGCTTCACCGCCGGCACCCGCTGCGGCCTCTGCTGGCCGAGCTCGAGCACCTCGAGCGCGCGCGCCGGGTCGAGCTCGAGCCGTTCGACCGCGACGAGCTCGACGAAGCGCTCGCAGACATCCTCGGCGGCCGGCCCGAGGAGGGACTCGTGCAGCGGTTGTTCGCCCGCAGCGAAGGCAACCCGCTCTATACCGAGGAGCTGCTCGCGGCGGGGCTCGACGGGCGCGGCGCCGCGCCGCAGAGCCTGCGCGACGCATTCATGGTGCGGATCGAGCGCTTGACGCCCGACGCCCAGCGGGCGGCGCGGTCGGTCGCAATCGGACGTGCGCTCGACGAGCCGGCAATCGCTGCGGTCACCGGCCTGCCGCGAGACCCGCTGCAGGTCGCGCTGCGCGAGGCGGTGTCCGAGCGCGTGCTGATCGCCGGCGACGACGAGCGTTTCTGCTTCCGCCACGCCCTGCTGCGCGAGGCGCTCTACGACGACCTGCTGCCCGGCGAGCGCGGCGAGCTGCACCTCGCGCTGGCCCGTTACCTTGAGCGCGATTGCGCTCGCGACGAGGAGCGCGAGCTGGAGCGCGCGACCGCGATCGCCAGCCATTACGCCGCCGCCGGTGACCAGCCTGCGGCGTTGCGCAGTATGGTCGCCGCCGCCGCGGCGGCGGTGCGTGTGCTGGCCTACG
>JBPCQU010000284.1:0-4857 GCA_050997795.1 Solirubrobacteraceae bacterium
AGAGCCCGCCGGGCTCGACGCCCCCGCGCTCGCGCAGCCACAGGCGACCGAGCGCCTCGGTGTCGGCATCGAGCGGCAGGCGCAGGCGGCGGCGGCGCAGCTCGCGGCCGAGAAAGCTCCGCTCCACAATCGCGGTGTGGAACACCGGCACCCGCCCGGCGAGCAGGTCGAGCAACCGCTCGATTGCCTCGCTGAGCGGCGGGGCCGTGGCCAGATCAGCCGAACGCAGCTTGTGGACCAGGACCGCAGGCGTCCGCGGCGGCCGGTCCGGGCGGGCCAGCGTGTAGGTCGCCTCACCGAGGATCAGGCGCCCCTGGCTGATCGGCACGGCGCCGATCGCGATGATCTCATCCGAGCGGACGTCGAGCCCGGTCAGCTCGAGGTCGACCGCGCACCAGCGCGCCTCGCGCCAGGGGGTTTCCGGCGCCGGCTGCCCCGCACTGAAGCGCGCCGTGCCCTGCCGGCGCCCCCGCAGCCTCACGGCCAGAGCCTCACGGGTGCAGCCTCACGGGTGCAGCCTCACGGACGGAGCTCTCGCGTAACCGTGCCGACGGCCCGGAAGACGTCGCGCAGACGGCCGCGGGTCAGTGGGGTCATCGCGGCCGGATCCAGCAGGTCATCGGGCGCCTCGCCGGCGGCGAGCTGCTCGAGCTGATGAACGATCCGCAGCTCGAGCGCGAGCTCGAAGGCCTCGGCAAGTGTCGAGGACTGCGACTCCTGCAGCACGCCTTCGGCCGCCGCCGCCCGCAGGCGCTCTGGGGTCGATACCTCCTCGCTACCGGCCATCGCCGCCGCCCAGCGTCCGAGCGCGGCGATCGGGACGATCGCCGACAGCCGGATGTCGAGCCGGTCGCTGCGCCTCCCGTCCAGCCGCAGCACGCCGTCGGCATCGAACCCGGTGGGCGGGCTGTGGGTGAAGGCGTGCGCAGCGAGCGCATCGAGCAGCCGCGAGCGCGCGACGCCGTCAGCGACCGGAAGCGGCTGCACCGGCGTACCCCACAGCGCGCGACGGTCGGCGAGAACCGAGAGCGCGAGCTCGTCCCGCTCCGCCGCACGGGTCCAGTGCTCGGCGTCGTGGGCGATGACCGGCCCACCCACTCCACAACGCGAGAGCGCCGCACCCAGCGCGTCGAGCCATCTCGCCGGAGGCTGGGCGCTGCAGACCAGCGCGCCGCGTCGGCTGGAGGCGAGGGTCAGCTCGCGTCGCGCCTGGCTTCCGACCGCGACCCACACGATCCCCTCCTCGGGGAGCTCGGCCTGGGGCAGCGCGAGCTCGATCGCGCGGCAGGTGAGCGCGTCGGCCAGAGCGGTCAGCACCCGCGCCAGCTCGAGCGCCGCGACGTTCGAGCGGCGCAGATCGAGCATCAGGCTGGGCAGCCGCTCCGCCACCGCCCCGAGCTGATCTAGGTTGCGAGCCCGGGCGATCGTCCTGCGGGCCCCGAACCAGGAGCGCGGCTGGGCGGCGAATAGGTCGGCGTCCTCGAGCACGCCGATCAGCTGCCCACGGTCGCTGACCACGGGCGCGTGGCGGATCCCTCGCTCCAACATCTCGTAGAGCACCTCGGCGCCGAGCCGGTCAGGCGAGACCACAAACACGGGCGCGGTCATCG
Organism: Solirubrobacteraceae bacterium; assembly: GCA_050997795.1. Lineage (GTDB taxonomy): Bacteria > Actinomycetota > Thermoleophilia > Solirubrobacterales > Solirubrobacteraceae > Palsa-465. The sequence goes on from JBPCQU010000284.1 coordinate 1,611, forward strand.
CGGAGTCGATCCGCGCGCCACCGGAACGCCCGGCTGCGAGCACCCGGGTGCGCAGGTCACGATCGGTGACGATCCCCATTTCGCCGCCGTCGAGCTCGACGATCGCCGAGCTGGCACCAGCCGCGGTCATACGCTCGGCCACGATGCCGATGCTCTCCGAGGGCTTGCAGGTGACGGTCGGGGTGCGGATCAGCTTCGCCACCGGCTCGCCGCCGGCGGCATCCCCCACCTGCAGCTCGCGTCGCCGCGCGCGATCGAGCAGCGGTCGCGCAACCCCGACCGGGATCCGGTAGCTGAGCGTGTCCTCCGCGGCGCGCGCCTCGAGCCCGGGCGGCAGCCCGGACAGCATCGACGCGTGCCCGAACGTGTCCCCGGGTCCGAGCAGGTCGAGCAGCCGTCCCTCGTGGGCGATGTCCACGCCGCCGCTGTGGACCACGCGCAGGAACGTCACCGGTCCTCCGTCCTCGCTCAGAATCACCTCCCCGGCGAGATGGAACTCGATCGTCGCCTGCGCCGCCACCTCGGCCAGCTCTTGGGGGGCCAGCGCGTCAAACGGTGGCCGCTGGGCGAGAAAGCGGACGATCTCGGTCAAGCCGGCGTCCAGATTCACTTCAGCAGCCCGAGACGCTGCGCGCGCTGCACCGCCTCGGTGCGGTTGCGCACCCCGAGCTTGCGGTACAAGGCGCTCGAGTGCTCCTTGACCGTGTGCTTCGACAGATGGAGCGCCGCGCCGATCTCCGGGTTGGTTGCGCCCGAGGAGATCAGCTCGAGCACCGCCCGCTCGCGTTCGGAGAGCCCGAGCGCACCCTGCGACACCCGCGGTAGCGGCTCGAACACTGTCCCGCCCAGCCCCACCAGCCTCACCGCGCCGGCGATCCGGCGCGCCGGCCAGTCCTTGTAGGCGAACCCCGAGGCGCCGGCGGCGCGCGCCGCCCGCGGCGAGATCTCGCCGGCGCCCGAGAACAGCAGCACGCGCGTGCCGGGCTCCGCCGCGCGAAGCCGCTCGCACACCTCGGCGCCCGACTCCTCGCCGATGAACAGGTCGACCAGCGCGACGTGAGGCTGGTAGCGCACCGCGAGCGCGAGCGCCTCGCCGCCGGAGTGCGCGCTGAGGCAGCGCTCCACCCACGGCTGCTGGGTCAGCATCAGCCTGAAGCCCCAGTGGACGACGTCGTGGTCGTCGACGACGAGCACGCTCAGACGCTCGGGGCTGCGCTCCTCGTCAGCCATCGCCGGGCGGCTGCTCGTCAGCCATCGCCGTCGCGGTCCTCGCCGGGCGGCACGACCAGCCGCACCTGCCAGGTCCCGGGATCTCGCTCCCCGAACTCGACCACGCCCCCGCTCTGCAGCGCCTCGAGCGCGGCCAGCCGCAGCCCCATACCGGTCCGCCGACGGGCCGAGACCACGCCGTCGTTGACGACTTCGAGCACGAACGCCCCGTCGGCGTTTCGCACCCGCACGCCGACGTGCGTGGGCTGGGCGTGCTTGTGGGCGTTGCGCACCGCCTCCCGCAGGACGGACTGCGCCAGCGACTCCAGGCTCGCCGGGACGTCGCCTTGCGCTTCGAGCATCAGCCCAAGCTCGGGGTGGGCGCGCGAGAGGCGGTCGACCTCCGCCGTGAGCGTCGTTTGAGTGGCGCGTGGGGCGCGCCCGAGCGGCCGCTGCAGGGCGGCGCGAAGGTCACTCAGCGCCGCCTGCGTCTCGCTCGCGCATCGGGCGCGCGCGTCCGCGGGCAGCTCACCGTCACCGTCGAGCGCCATCGAGACGCCGAACAGCCGCTGGATCACGCCCTCGTGGATCTCCCGCGCCAGATCGATCCGCTGCTCGAGCTGGCGCGCGGTCTCGAACTGGGCGGAGAAGATCCGCGCGACCGAGGCCAGCGCGGCGGCCTTGCCCAGCGTCCACAGCAGGCTCCGGTCGGCGTCGTCGAGCGGCGGGCTCGACATCAGACGGTCGGTCAGGATCACGCCGATCGCACGACCGGCGGCGGTCATCGGCGCGCATACCAGCCGGGCCGGCTCGGAGACGAGCGCTGAGTACTCGTCGGGAACCTGGTCGCTGAGGTCACCGACGGCCTCGACCACCTTGTCCTCGCGCAGCGCGCGGGCGGCGATCGGCGCCGATTCCACCGTCACGTGAGCGCTCGCGAACTGCTGCACGTCCATCCCGTGGGCGCCAGCCGCGCGCACTCGCCGCAGGGTGCTGTCGTAGCGGAAGATCACCGCACGCCGCATCCGCGCCAGGCGGCAGACGGCCTCACAGAGCCGGTCATAGAACGAGTCCGAGCTCATCGAACCGGCCTCGGACTGCGACAGGACCTCCACGAACAGCTCGAGCGCGTCGATCTCGAGGCCGGCCCGCCCGTCGGTGGACTGCGCCGGGCTCACGATCGAGGGAGCGGCGCCTCTAAGCCGCGTGTACGGCGTGATCCATCAGCCCAACTCGCAGCGCCTGATCGGGCGCCAGGTAGACGCGCCATCGCTGGTTGCAGGCTGGGCATCGGCACAGCACCGATGGATCGTAGCCGTCGAGCGCCGCCGCTTCCCACACCACGTCTTCGCTGCCCAGGCATATCGGGCAGGCGAGCGAGGCGGTTACGAGCGCGTCGGGGTCATCGGGACGAAAGCGCGCCGTATCGGCGAGGCTGGCCATCAGGCAGCGAACGCGTCCACCCGCGCGATCGGTCGCTTACCCCACCGGCTGCGGGTGGCGAAGTCGAGCAGGCGCTCCATGTAGTCCCCCAGCGGCGAAACCGTGATCCCCTCGGGATCGAGCCGCGCGCGGGTCGCGGCCTGGTCGAACACGGTACCGCTCGAGAAATACGGAAAGTAAGCCTGGCTGGCGTCGAGCGCCGAGCTCTCGACGGCGCCGCGCTGCAGCGCGGCGTACTCGGCCGGGGGCAGGACCTTGGGCAGCGGGCGGCGGAAGTACCGGCTGGCGAACCCGGCGATCTCCCCCATCGTGCTCGCGGCCGGCCCCGCGGTCAGGTGGTAGGTCTCGCCGACGCCGTCATCGGATTCGCACAGCGCGTGGATCGCGTCGGCTACGTAGTCGATCGAGACCACGTCCACTGGCGCCGACTCGATCGCCGGGATGGCGGTGAACAGCCCGCGGGCGAATGCCCGCAGCGGCCAGTAGAGGGTGTTGAAGGCGGCGGTCCAGCCATTCTTGCGATCGCCGACGACGATGCTCGGGCGCAGGATCGTGGTCGGCAGCTCACGGGCCCGGGAGCGGACCAGCTGCTCGG
>JBPCQU010000069.1:0-5154 GCA_050997795.1 Solirubrobacteraceae bacterium
AGACTCGGTGACGACATAGTCGCCGAGCTTCATGCCGACGAGGTCTGCGATCAGCGAGTTGTTTCCATGGTCCGTATTGGCGAACGGTCCGCAATGGACCAACACCGGCTGGCCCTCGAGTGTCTGCACGAGGTTCGGCTTCAGCGCGTCCTTCAGAAGCACGGTCATCGCACCGGCGGCCCCGAGGTCCTCCGCCGTGACCGGTTTGCCGCCGTCGTACGAATACGCGGCGGTGATTCGGGCAATCCGCCGTCGCAGGTCGTGCAGGTCGCGGGCGACCGCCATAATCGCCATCACCTCCGACGCCGCGGTGATGTCAAAGCCGGTCTCGCGCGGGTAACCGTTCGCCCGGCCGTGAAGGCCGACGGTGATCTTGCGCAAGGCGCGGTCGTTCATGTCCACCGCGCGCCGCCAGCCGATCCGCAGCGCGTCGATCTTGTGCGGGTTGCCGTGCAGGATCGAGGCGTCGATCATCGCGGCCAGCAGGTTGTTCGCGGCCCCGATCGCGTGGATGTCGCCGGTGAAGTGAAGGTTGAGGTCCTCCATCGGAACGACCTGGGCCAGGCCCCCGCCGGCGGCCCCGCCCTTGACGCCAAAAACCGGCCCAACAGAGGCCTCGCGCAGGCACGCGACCGGGTGCTTGCCGATCACGCCGAGTCCATCGGTCAGCCCGACGAGCGTCGTCGTGTTGCCTTCGCCAGCCCTTGTCGGGGTCATGCCGGTGACGCAAACGAGCTTGGCGTCCGAGCTGTCCTTGAGCCGGTCGAGGAGCGAAAGCGAGAGCTTTGCCTTGTGGCGGCCGTACGGCTCGACATGGTCGGGCAACAGGCCGATCCGTTGGGCGATCGTTTCGACCGGGATCAGCTGATGCTCTTGGGCTATCTCGAGACTGCTCTTCATGATCGTGCTTTCCTGACCGCCATCAATCGTCGGAAATCGCACCCGGGACGTCAGCTGCGACTCATCGGCGCCGGATCACGCGCTGAGTTTGTCGGCTAGGCGCTGAGCACTCGGCGCGAACGCCAGGCGCTCTTGCCGGTGGTGGATTCCTCCGTACCTTGCGGCAGCCTGGTAGAGCCGGTGATCGCCAGCGGCCTCGAACTCCGCGAACGTCGGCCAGGTCGTACGTCCGTGACAGTCGTCGCGTAGCCTGGCCTCCACGAGCTCCGGATTCCAACGCCGACGGTCCGGCACCGGGCCTTCGAAGGCTCGCGGCTCGACGCCGAAACGTTGCTGCCACACCGCGCTCCCGCCCTGCGTGTACACGGCGGCTAGCGCTTTGCTCAGTCCCGCGCCGCGAAACTCACCTTTCGTCGGCCAGCGCCCCAACTCTTCGATGAGCGGCGAAATTGCCGCCTCGATCCGAGCGTCATCCCACAACGATGTCTCCCGACGCGTTCCGACGCCCCGGCTGATGCGCGGGACGTACGGCAGGCCGAACTCTCCCGCCCAGCGCTCGATCCCACCGAGACGCCGAACCGCATCCAGAAGAGGTCCTTGTTCGGCTGCCGTGAAGTCTGTCGTCGACGGCCGGAAGCACAGGCCGGGAGAAGCCTCGAACGTCTCTCGGTGCCCGGGGCTCGTGGCCAGCTCGTCGAGGAGGTACTGGGCGTTCGCATGCAGCCGCTCGTCGCGATTCGCGCATGCCGGACACGGTGCTCGACGAAAGTGAGCGTCCGGGGTCAACGAATCGAGGTCCTCGACGATCCCCGGGAACGTGTCCGCAAACATGGTGCTGATCGCCAGGGTCGAGTTCATCCCCTCTATCTCGATTCGCCGCAGCATCTCGATGTGTTCGTCGCAGAACCCGCGTGCCCGCCGAACAGCGTCGATCGACTCGCCCTGATCCGCGCCCTCGTCGAAGAAGTGCCAGATGTACTCGCGGTCCGACTTGTGCGCGACGCGGCACAGCGGGCACATCCCGCTCCGCAGTCCTTGCCGCAACCAGGTCGTCACCACGCTCGGCGGTGATCGGCGATCGATCGGTCTACGCTCGCGACGGATGCTGGCCGGAGAGTCGCTCGCTCGTGGTCGCAGGCGCAGTCTCAAGGAAAGACCTCCAAGTCTCGAATGACCGGACAACAGAGGCCATCAGCGGACAGTCGCAGTTCCCGCGCACGGCGCGGTAGCGAGCCTCATCGCTCATGGCAGTCTACCGGGGCCGAGCGCTCGGGACCGCCGCGCCGCCGGACGGTCTCGTAACGGCTTGCGACGGGCCGCCTCGAGCTCAACCTGCTCGCCAATCACTGCCGCCGCGCAGAGACTCCGCGAGGCGCGACGCGCTCTTCCGTCCAGCGCGGTGCGTGTGCGCTCGAGGCAGGGCAGGCCGTCGCCGGCCCACAGGCGTGCACTCCCGAACCGGGTCATCTGGTCGCGCAGCGCCTGGCGACCGCTTCGCTGAAAGTCGCGGTAGGGAGGTCATTTGTCGCCCCATCCAGAAACTCCTGCAGCTCTCGTCGCACGCGTCCCTCGGTTCACTTGGGCTTTGTTCGTCCCCGCTTCGGCAGCCTCACGGACGCTTGAGCTCCGCGGCCGGCACCGGTATCGCCGTCATACACTCCTGTACCACATCCTCGGCCTGGACCCGCTGCACCCACAGCTCTGGCCGCAGCGCGAGTCGGTGCGCTAGCGCGGGCACGGCGACCGCCTTGACGTCGTCGGGCACCACGAAGTCACGGCCGTCAAGGAGCGCCTTTACGCGGCCGAGCTTCATCAGCGCAAGCGTGCCGCGGGGACTCGCACCGACCTGGACGCTCGGGCTCTCGCGGGTCTCGCCGACCAGCGCCACGATGTAGCGGCCGATGCTCTCCGAGACGTGCACATCCTCAACCGCTCGTTGCATCGCGAGCAGCTCGTCGCGGTCGACGACCGGCGCCAGCTCTGCCTCGTCCTCTCGGCGCTCGAGCCGCCGCTCGAGGATCTCCCATTCAGCGTCGGCCGACGGGTAGCCGACCCGCATCCGGACCAGGAAGCGATCGAGCTGCGCCTCGGGCAGCGGGTAGGTGCCCTCGTACTCGATCGGATTCTCGGTCGCCAGCACGAGGAACGGTCGCTCGAGTGGACGGGTCCGCTCGTCAGTTGTGACCTGGTGCTCCTGCATCGCCTCGAGCAACGCCGCCTGGGTCTTTGGCGGCGCGCGATTGATCTCGTCCGCCAACAGCACATTGGTAAAGACCGGCCCCGGGCGGAACTCGAACTCAACGGTGCGCTGGTTGAAGATCGACCCGCCGGTGACGTCGGAAGGCATCAGGTCCGGGGTGAACTGCACACGGGAGAAGCGCATGCCGGTCACAATCGCGAACGATCGCGCGATCAGCGTCTTCGCGAGTCCCGGGTAGTCCTCGATCAATACGTGGCCATCCGCCAGCAGCGCGCAGAGCGCCAACTCGAGTGACGGCCGCTTGCCTACCACGGCGCGCTCAACCTCGTCCAGGATGCGGCCTGCGCGTACCGCGACCTCCTCCAGGCTGAGCCGCTCAGACGTATCCGTCACGCCTGCTCCAAGACCGCTGCTTCCGGACCGCCTGGCGCGGGGCCGCCCTCGAATACCCGCCCGTCAACCTGCGCCAGGGCCCGTAGCCAAGCATCCTGCTCGGGACCGCTGCGCTCGTGGCGGTAAGCCCAAGCGTACTTGCGAGCTGTGTCGTGCACCTCCCAGGCGAGCACGCCCAGGCGGGCATCAACGTGGTGCTTTGCCAGCCGCGCGGCCTGGGTGTCAGTCACCTGCATCCCGTGACGGACACAGAGCCCGTGGCCGCGCTGGTAGCGCTCGCGCACAGGCGCGAGCGCAAGTGAAGCGGCGATCAGCTCAAGCTGGCTGCGCTCGATGCCGTTGCGCGCGTGACAGGCCGAACAGTAGGGCGCGGCCATGAATCCAATACGCGCTGCCCCCAGGTCATCGGTCCCAGCCCGCCGCCCCCGACGCACCGGCGCAGGCAGCGCGGCAAGGCGATCGAGCAGGCGCTGCAGATCGCCCATCCTGACCGCGCGCTTTCGCTCGATCGCCCGTGCTGCCAGCGATCGGTTGGCCAACGCCACATCGTGCAAGTGGGCGGCACACAGCTCGCCGGGATCGCTGCGAAGCGACGGATCGTCCTCCCCGGTGCGCTCGAGGAACCACCCAACGTAATGGCGCTCGGCCAGACCTGTCGACAAGCAGGCCGGGCACGCCTCGATCTCGAGCTGACTGCAGAGTTGCGCGACCGTAGAACCGATCGTCGGCTGTTCAGGCAGTCGCCCACGCCAGGTTGCGCGGCGTCGCGCGTCTCGGTCGACCCCGGCCAGGAGGTCGGCACGAGCGGAGGCGTCGCCTTCCTGCAGGCTCGTGAGCAGCCGCTCCGCCAGCATCTTGAGCGTCGCAGGCTCAACCATCGGCGCAGCTTGCAGGAGGTGTGGAAGGCACCGGCCGTGGTGCTCGCAGTAGAGGCGTGCGTTCGCTGGGTCGAGCAGTTCGCCCACCAGCACATGGCGGGCGCGCTCAGAGGCGAACGCGACCGCGTCGCATGCCGGACACGAACCGGGCAGAACCTCACCTCGCACCGCCTGCCGAGCGCCGGACAGCGCCTCGCGGAGGACCGTGGTCATGATGTGACCTTCGCCGATCTCCTCGACCAGCCTGCGCGAATGCGCGGGGCACATCCTGATCCGCGCGCGCAGCCGCGCCTGCACCTCCACGGTGCTGAAGCTCTCGATCTCAAACCATGAAAAGAAGCTTCGCTGCGCCGCTTCTACATACCTGCAGGTAGGGCATCCGCCCTCCCGGAGCAGATGCTCGAGCTCGGTGATGAGCGGACGATGCTCCTCGGCGTGGGGAGGCGCCGCGTCGCGAGCAGGCACGTCGTTCCCTCGACGCTCTCGGGCCCCGCCGGTCAGTGAGAACAGGCGACTCAATTCAATCCTCCTGGTCACACACTCGCGTGCAACACCGCCGGATCCGGACCGGGTTCGACGACCAACCCACGAGATCCCCGCAGCCACACGCTGCGCTGGTGGCCTGACGTTCGTGGGATCACCTCCTGGATCTCGACATCGGTGCCGCCCGGATCGGGCAAGTCGTAGAAGCCATCAGCGCCAGGAGGCGCGACCAAAGGCGAGCTTCATCGCCTGTGAGAAGGATACCCCCGACCTGCGGACGGCCTGCGGTCAGCCCAGTCG
>JBPCQU010000080.1:0-7239 GCA_050997795.1 Solirubrobacteraceae bacterium
TGAGTTCCGATCCGGTTGACGAGCACCCGCTGATTGATGTGCAGCGTCGGCAGCATCGACGGGCTCGGGATCTCGTACGGCTTGACGACGAAGGCTTGGATGATGAGCGCGAGTCCGAGCGCGACCAAGAGGATCACGACCAGCTCGGCGGCCGACCGAGCAAGCGGCTTCTTCGTCTCCGTCACACCTTCTCTTCGCCTGCCGCCGGCTCCGCGGGGTCGGCCGCTGAGGCAACCTCCGCGTCGGGCTCGGCCTCGGACGCCTCCGCAACCTCCGCGCCCGGCTCGGCCTCGGACGCCTCCGCAGCCTCCGCGCCCGGCTCGACCTCGGCCTCCGCGCCCGGCCCGGCCTCGGCCTCCGGTCCGTAGAGCAGCTCGCGCTCGACGGCAAGCTCTGGCCCGGCGGTGCGGCGCTCGCGCACCCGAGCTCGCTTGCCGATCCGGCCGCGCAGGTAGTAGAGCTTGGCGCGCCGCACGTCTCCGCGTGCGGCGACCTCGATGCGCTCGATCTTGGGTGAATGAAGCGGGAACGTCCGCTCAACCCCGACGCCGAACGATTGCTTGCGAACCGTGAACGTCTCACGCGCTCCATGTCCCTGGCGCTTGATCACGACCCCCTCGAACACCTGCGTGCGACGGCGCGTCCCCTCGATCACTTGGAAGTGGACGCGGAGGCGGTCACCGGCGTCGAACGCCGGTAGGCGGCGGAGCTGCGTGCGCTCCAGGCTGTCGATCACTGTGCTCATAGGTCAATGCAGGCGCCCGTGACTGCATGGCGAGCGGTTCTGCGCGGGGCCGGGGGGCTCCGCGCCGATCGCGCGGTGCCGCCCATGCGGCCGCCTATGGTAGCGGACCGTCCGGGACACGAGAGGCGTCGTGTCCGGCCTTGCCCCCACGGTCCTACTCGCCCCCACGGTCCCGGTCGTCGCCACCGGCGCGACGCCTGCGGCTCTGCTCCAAGCGCCACTGTGCGATCTGGGAGTGGTGGCCCGAGAGCAGCACATCCGGCACGCGCCAGCCCCGGTGCTCCGCGGGACGCGTGTAGTGCGGGTACTCAGGTCCTCCCTGAAGCGCGGCGCTGAAGGACTCCTCGAGCGCGGAGCGCTCGTGCCCGAGGGCGCCGGGGAGCTTGCGCAGGACCGCGTCGCAGAGCACCATTGCCGGCAGCTCGCCGCCGGCGAGCACGTAGCGCCCGATCGAAACGCGATCGCTCGCGAAATGCTCGAGCACCCGCTCGTCAAAGCCCTCGTAACGGCCGCACAGCAGCGTCAGCACCGGCTCGGTGGCGAGCTCGTCGACGAGCGCATCGTCGAGCAGCTGACCGCTCGGGTCGAGCGCGATCACCCGAACCCGCGAGCGGAGCGTGGCCGGATCCTCGCCATAGTGCGCGCGCAGCGCCGCCTCCACGACGTCCACCCGAAGCAGCATCCCGGCGCCGCCGCCGAACGGCGTGTCGTCTACCCGGCCACCGCTGAGCGGCGTGTGCGTGCGGTAATTGACGAACCCGAGCTCGTGTCCCCGCGCCTGCGCGGCCGCGACGTGGCGCTGGGAGCAAAACCACTCGAATGCCTGCGGGAACAGGGTGAAGACGTCGATCCGCATCAGCCCGCACCCAGGAAGTGCAGGTCGATGTCGATCTCGCGCGACTCGACGTCCACCGTCCGTACCGCGTCCTTGATCAAAGGCACCAGCAGCGTGTCGGCTTCGCTCGCGCGAGCCACCTCGAGCACCTCGCAGGAAGGCAGCCCGAGCAGTCGCGTCACGACCCCGACCTGCACGTCGCCGTCCCGCACCGAGCACCCTTCGAGATCGTGGGCCCACCATTCGTCTTCGGCAAGCTCGGGGGCGCCATCACGCGCGACCAGGATCTCCTCGCCGCGCAACGCATTGGCCGCTACGCGGTCGTCGCACCCCTCGAGTGCGACGATAGGTCGCGCGTCGTAGCCGGCCCGGCGCGAGATCCGCCGCTCGCGACCCGCCACCAGCACTCCGGGGCCGGCCTCGAGCAGCTCCGCAACCGGGTCTGAGACGTGGAAGCTGCCGTCGAGTCCGTGGGGCCGCCCCACGGTCCCCGCCCTCAACCAGCGCTCCGGATCGCTCAAGCGTCGACGATGTCGACGAATACTCGCCGCTTGTCCTTGGCCGCTGCGGCCTTGAGCACAGTCCTGAGCGCCGACGCGGTGCGGCCCCCGCGGCCGATCACGGTTCCATAGTCGTCCTGGGCTACCGACAGCTCGAGCACGACCGAGCCCTCGTCCTCGCGCACCTCGGTGATCCGGACCTCGTCCGGATGCTCCACGAGCCCCCGCGCCAGGTACTCGAGCAGCTCCTTCACCCTCAGCTCCTCAGCTGATGCCCTGCGTGCGCAGGAGCTTGCGGACCGTGTCGCTCGGCTGGGCACCGCGCGCGAGCCAGTCACGGATGCGCTCTTCGTTGAGCACGATCGTCGAGGGATCCGTCTGGGCGTTGTAATGCCCGACGGTCTCGATCACCCGCCCGTCACGCTTGGAGCGCTGATCGGCGACCACCACCCGCCAGATCGGGTTCTTGCACCCGCCGATGCGGGTTAGTCGGAGTCTCACTGCCATCGTGACGCCCGAGGTTAGCGGGCCGCCGAGCCACGTGCACTGGCGGCGGCTCCAGCCGCGGCGGCCGGCCGGGCTCACGACTTCAGGCTCACCCCCAGTGGCGCGGTGGGGCCACTAGCGCCCGGCCTGGCGCATCATCGCGGCGAGGTCGGGCGTCTTGCCCTGCGTCACCGCGCGCATCACCTTGCGCATCTGCTCGAATTGCTTGATCAGCTGCTTGACGGCCTGGACGTTGGTGCCTGACCCTTGGGCGATCCTCAGCCGTCGCGAGCCCTTGATCAGCTCCGGGTGACGGCGCTCGTTCGGCGTCATCGAAAGGATGATCGCCTGCAGCCGGTCGAACTCGCGCTCCTCGATCTTGACGCCGCGAAGCTCCTTTCCGAGTCCCGGGATCATGCCGAGCAGCGACTGCAGCGGCCCGAGGCGGCGGATCTGCTTCATCTGCTCGAGGAAGTCGTCGAGGCCGAATTCCTGCTTGCGCAGCTTGCGCTCCAGCTCGGCGGCCTGCTGCTCTGAGTAGCTGTCCTGCGTCTTCTCGATCAGGGTCATCACGTCGCCCATGCCGAGGATCCGCTGAGCCATCCGATCGGGGTGGAAGCGCTCGAACTGATCGAGCTTCTCGCCGGTGGAGGCGAAGATGATCGGCTTTCCCGTGATCGCCTTGACCGACAGGGCGGCGCCGCCGCGGGCATCCCCGTCGAGCTTGGTCATGACGACCCCGTCGAAGTCGACCACCTCGGCGAACTGCTCGGCGACGTTGACAGCGTCCTGGCCGGTCATCGCGTCGACCACCAGCAGGATGTCGTGCGGCACGACCGCGCGTTTGATCTCGGCCAGCTCGGCCATCAGCTCCTTGTCGACGTGCAGCCGGCCGCTGGTGTCCACGATCAGCACGTCCTTGCCCTCGGCCTTGGCCCGCTCGTGCGCCCATTTGGCGATCTGCACCGGGCTCGCATCGGTGCCCCGCTCGTAGACGTCGGCGCCCGCCTGGGCGCCGACCTTGATCAGCTGCTCCACCGCGGCCGGGCGGTAGACGTCGCACGCCGCCACCGCGACCGAGGAGCCATGCTGCTCGCGCAGGTAACGCGCGAGCTTGCCGGTCGCCGTCGTCTTGCCCGAGCCCTGCAAGCCGGCCATCACCACTACGGTCGGCGGACGCGGGGAGAACGAGAGCTCGCGTGCGGCGCCGCCCATCAGCTCGGTCAGCTCGTCGGAGACGATCTTTATGACCTGCTGGCCCGGGTTGAGCTGGCCGACGATGTCCGCGCCGAGGGCGCGCTCCTTGACCGCGCCGGTAAAGCCCTTGACGACCTTGAAGTTGACGTCGGCCTCCAGCAGCGCCAGGCGGATCTCCCGCATCGCGGCGCTGATGTCCTCCTCCGTCAGGGTCCCGCGGCCGCGGACGTCGGCGAGCGTGGCCTGGAGCTTCTCGGCGAGCGAATCGAACATCGCTGGCGAGCTTACGACATGGCGCTGGCGGCGAGGGCGGATCGGCGGGATACTCGGGCCCGCCGCCATCAAGTGCATCCCGCCGGCTCCGCCCGCGGTGAACATCCCAGTCGGCGACGGCTGGATCGTGGGCGGGGCCTACATCCGCGGCGGCCCGTATCCGGGGCTCGACGAATGCGAGTCGCAGACCTACACCGCCACCGCAACCGACACGAGCACGGGCGCGACGGCTGTCACGCAGACGGTAGCGGGCGGCCACAGCTACACGCTGGTCGTACCCGCCGGGAGCTACGCGCTGGGGGCCCGGGGGATGTACAACAGCGGGGACGGTGACCGTCCACGCGGCGGCGCAGACAGTCGCCGACACCTACTGCGACGTCCCGTAGCTCCGGCGGGGTGCAGCTCCCACGGACGGAGCGGATGCGCCGGAGCGGGGTTCAACTGACCAGCGCGCGAGCGAACTCGGCGGCGTCGAACGGCCGCAGGTCCTCGAGCTGCTCGCCGACCCCGATCAGCTTGACCGGGATTCCGAGCTCGTGGGCGATCGCCAGGGCGATTCCGCCCTTGGCGGTGCCGTCGAGCTTGGTCAGCGCGAGACCGGTCACTTCGATCGTCTCGGCGAACAGGCGCGCTTGGCGCAGCCCGTTCTGCCCCGTCGTCGCGTCGACGGTCAGCAGCGTCTCGTGCGGGGCTTCGGGAATCTGCTTGGCGATCACGCGCCGCACCTTCGCGAGCTCAGCCATAAGGTCGTCCTGGGTGTGAAGCCGCCCGGCGGTGTCGACGATCAGCACATCGGCGTGCTCGCGAATCGCGTGGCTGACTGCGTCGTAGGCCACCGACCCGGGGTCAGCGCCCGGCGGTCCCTTGACGAACCCGACGCCGGCGCGCTGTGCCCACAGCTCCAGCTGCTCCACGCCCGCGGCGCGGAAGGTGTCACCGGCGGCGAGCACCACGGAGCGATCGAGCTCGCGACTCAGGTGCCAGGCGAGCTTGCCGACGGTCGTGGTCTTGCCGGTGCCGTTGACTCCCGCGACCAGGATCACCGTCGGGCTGGCACGCAGCTCGATCGTGTCCTCACCGGTCTGGGCGATCTCGGTCAGCAGCTCGACCAGCCGGTCAGACAGCGCCTGACCGCCTGAGAGCTGGTCCTCGCCCGCCTCCTGCTCGAGCTGGGACACCACCTTGGCGGTTGTCTGCGCGCCGACGTCGGCGTAGATCAACGCCTCCTCGAGCCGCTCCCAGGTTTCGTCGTCGAGCTCCTCGAACAGCGTCGCCTGAAGTTCTGACTGCAGCGCTTGGCGTGTCTTGCGCAGGCTGTCGCGCAGGCGCCTGAAGCGACCCCCGGACTTCTCTCCCGCGGCCTGCTCGCCGGCCGCCGCGGCCGACGCAGCGCCGTCGACGATGAACAGGTCCCGCCACTCTCGAGCCATGACGCGGCCACCATAACAACGCCCGGTCCGCGGGCCGATGGTCGGCGCCGGAGCCTATGCGGCCTGCTCGTCGGCCAGCCGCCGCGAGATGACCTTCGAGATCCCGTCGGCGCCCATCGACACGCCATACAGCGAGTCGGCGGCCTCCATCGTGCGCTTCTGGTGGGTGACGACGATGAATTGGGCGCGAGGGGAGTACTGGCGCAGCAGCGCGAGGAAACGGTCGATGTTGAGGTCATCGAGCGCCGCCTCGACCTCGTCGAGGATGTAGAACGGGCACGGCCGCGCCAGGAAGACCGCGAACAAGAAGGCGAGCGCCGTCATCGATTTCTCCCCGCCGGAGAGGAGCGACAGGCGCCTGCACTCCTTGCCGGCGGGGGTGATCTCGATCTCGACCCCGAGCAGGTCCCCCTCGCCCTGGCCGGCCTCCTCGAGCGGCTCTCCGGCCTCGGCCTCCTCGCCGCCCTCGCCCTCGCCCTCGCCCTCACCGTAAGGTGGCTGCGGCGGCGTCTCGCCGCCGATCACGCGCGCCGGCCCGGCGCGCTCGGTGACGAGCCGGAGCCGGCCGCTCCCCCCCGGGAACAGCTGCCCGGCGAGCTCCTCGAACCCGTGGGCGGTCGCGGCGAACATCTGCTCGAACGTGGTGCGGATCTGGCGGTCGGTGTCGGCGATCAGCTTCTCGAGCTCGCGCAGCGCGGTCTCCAGGTCGGCACGCTGGGTCTCGAGCTCCTCCACGTGCTCGAGGGCCTCGGCGTACTGGAGCTGGGCCAGCGGGTTCACGGGCCCGAGCTGCTCGCGGCGGCGGCCCAGGCGATCCAGACGCCGGAGCAGAGCTTCGCGCTGCTCGTCCGGCAGCTCCTGCTCGGCAGGCGCCGCCTCGAGCTCGAGCGCCGCCGCGAGCCGTTCGAGCTCGGCTTCCGAGTCGGCCGCCTGGTCACGGGCTCGCTGGAGGCGAACCTCGGCTTCGGTGAGCGCCTCGTTCTCGCCCTGCAACCGTGCGTGCAGACCCGCCTCCTGCTGCGCGCAGGCCCGTAGCTCGCCGGCCACGTGCTCGCCGGCTTGGCGGTCGGCGGCCAGCGCCTCCTCGAAGCTCGAGGCTCTCAGCGCGATCGCCGCGGCGGCGTCGTCGAGCGCCGCGATCACCGCCCGTACCGCCGGCAGCAGCTCCCGGTCGCGCGCGAGCGCCGCGTCGAGCCGCTGGATCGCGGCTGCGCGCTCGGACCGTTCGCGCTGGGCGCGGGCGAGCATCTGGCGCTCGGCCGCGAGCTGCGCCGTGATCTGCGAGCGGCGACCCGCGCCCGGACCGTCGTCGGGAGCAGCCCGGCGGCGCTCGATCAGCGCCGCGGTGCGCCGCTGCTCCTCTGTCGCCTCATCGAGCGTCGTGACAGCGCCGCGATGGGCGCCGATCAGGCGATCGCGGGCCGTCTCGGCGTCCGAGGCCGCGGCGGACATGGCCTCCAGCGTCGAGCGCGCGTCGAGCTCCGCTTGGGCCGCGGCCTCGCTGGAGCGCACGAGCTCCTGGCGGTGGTTGCGCTCCGCGAGCACGCGGTCCTCCCCCACCGCCGGCGCTTGGCGCAGCTCGCGCGAGCGCGGTGCCCACACGCGCCCGGCTCGGGTGACCGCGACGCCATCGAACTGATCAGCCAGCGGTTGCAGCTCGTCGACCACCCAGGCGTCGTGCAGGAGCGCTCGCGCGAGCTGGAGCGCGGACCCGTGACCGCGGACGTGGTCGATCAGCGGCTCGGCGCCCGGCGGCCCGGCGCGCGCGGGGTC
>JBPCQU010000092.1:0-9887 GCA_050997795.1 Solirubrobacteraceae bacterium
CCTCCCTCTCCGTTCGTTCGTCTACGGACACGCCCGGCCCGCGGGTCGATCGAAGCGGCGACAGGGCCTGGGTCACCCGTCCGGGGTGACGAGTCCACTTTGATAGGCGATCACAACGAGCTGGGCGCGATCGCGCGCGTGGAGCTTGAGCATCGCGCGGCTGACGTGTGTCTTGACGGTGAGGGGGCTGAGGTACAGCCGCGCGGCAATCTCGTCGTTGCTCAGTCCGGTGGCCACCAAGGCCATCATTTCCCGTTCGCGGTCGGTCAGCTCGGACAGTGCGGAGTGCGCTGGCGTACGGGCGGGGCGTCGTGCGGCGATATCGGCGATCAGCCGACGGGTGACCCCGGGCGAGAGGAGCGCGTCGCCGCGGGCGATCACGCGAATCGCGTGCAACAGCTCGGCCGGCTCGGTGTCCTTGACCAGGAAGCCGCTGGCGCCGGCCTGGAGGGCTTCGTAGACGTAATCGTCGCTCTCGAAGGTGGTGAGGATCAGGACCTTGACGCCGGCCAGGCTCTCGTCGGCACCGATCCGCCGGGTGGCTTCCAGGCCGTCGACGCCGGGCATGCGGATGTCCATCAGCACGATGTCGGCGCGATGCTGGCGCGCCAGTGCGACGGCCTGAGCGCCGTCCTCGGCCTCACCGACGACCTCGATGTCCTCAGCAGAGTCCACCAGCACCCGAAAACCGGCGCGAATCAGCGCCTGATCGTCGGCGAGCAGGACGCGGATCACAGCGCGGCGAAGGGCAGGCGGGCGTGGACGCAAAAGCCGCCTTCGGAACGCGGTCCCGCCTGCACCGTCCCCCCGGCCGCCGTGGCCCGCTCGCGCATCCCGGCGAGCCCGTGCCCAGGGCCCGCCGGCGCTCCGGTTCGGGCCGCCCGGCCGTCATCTACAACCTCCAGGTCGAGGTGATCCTGATCGTAGTCCAGCGTGACGCTCGCGGTGGCCGGGCCGGCGTAGCGCAGTGCGTTGGTCAACGACTCTTGCACGATGCGATAAGCGGCCAGATCGACGGTGGGCGACAGCGGCCGCGGCTCGCCGCGAATCGTGACCGTGGTTGGGAGCCCGGCGCCGGTGACCCCGTCGATCAGCGCGCCGAGCTCGGCCAGGCGCGGGGCGGGCGCGGTCGGATCGTGCTCGTCGGCTTGGCGCAGGACGTTGAGGATGCCGCGGAGCTCGCGCAAGCCCTCCTTGCTGGCCTGCTTGATCGCCTCGAGCGCCTGGGCGGCCTGCTCGGGCTGCTGATC
Organism: Solirubrobacteraceae bacterium; assembly: GCA_050997795.1. GTDB lineage: Bacteria > Actinomycetota > Thermoleophilia > Solirubrobacterales > Solirubrobacteraceae > Palsa-465. Next base: position 1,251 of record JBPCQU010000092.1, read on the forward strand.
GATGACGTGGCCGGCCACGCCCGCCTGGACGTTGATGGTGGCCATCGTGTGCGCGACGACGTCGTGCAGCTCACGGGCGATCCGCAGCCGCTCGGCCTCCACCGCGCGCCGAGCCTGCTCCTCGCCCTCGCGGCGAGCATAGGCGTGCCGGCTGGCCACCCACAAACCCAAAAACAGCGCGGCCGCTACCTCGCCCGGGATCAGCACGAACCCCCCGTTCGTCGCCCCCAGCGGATCAAACCCTGCACTGGCGGCCATCAGAGCGACCATCGTCAGCAGCGAAATCGCGATTGCCCGGCGAGTAGAAGCAGTCAGCGCGACCGCGTACAGGGCGACGATCGGGTTGAGGATCACGGCTCCGTTGACATACCCCAGGCAGGTGAAGGCGAGAGTCGCCGCCAGTGAGACTCCAAGCACGAGCAGTGGCCGGCGCCGGCGCCAGCTGAGCACAAGCGCGCTGGCGAGGATCAGCAGGCTCGCGGCCGGCGTCACGGCAGGGATGTGGTGCCCCGCTGCGGGCTTGTCGAACTGCCTGCCCGGATGACCCTCGCCCAGCGAGCCGCCCAGGGTGATCAAGGCCATCGTCACCGCCAAGCCGATATCGAAGGCCAGCGAAGAGCGTCGCACCCCCGAAACGGCGCTCGTGAGCGGGAGCCGGCGGCGGCTGGCGGACTCGACTGCGGCGGGCGGAGCGCTCATGGCCTCGCGAGCGTAGACCCCGATGCGGGCGCTGTCGTCATCCGCGGGAAGGCGCCGACGCTACTCCAGCTGGAGTACACCGGGCCTGCGACTGCCTGAGATGTCGTAGCGCAACTGCCTCCGTGCGGCCGACGACAGATGATGTCCTCGTGGCGATGCTTCCTCGTGCCACCACCGGCCCGCTCTCGAGGAGGTTCCCGTGTCCACGCTCACCCGTTTCGTGCTCAAGCACAAGCTGCTGGTTATCGCATTCTGGCTGATCCTGGCGCTCGCCGGCGCGATGACCGCGACCAGCACGACCAAGCGCCTGACCAACAGCTTCGTCATGCCCGGCGCCGCCTTCCGCGCGGACGCGCGGATCCAGGAGCTCTACCGTCACGACGGCGCGCAGGACCCGACGGTCCCCGTCGTCACGCTGCCGGCCGGCACCACGATCCACACCCCCGGCGTCGACCACCAGCTCGATCGCGCTTTCGCCGCCACCCGGCAGATCATCCCGACCGCACGTGTGGCCGACTACGCCACCACGCGCGACCCGGCATTCGCCACCCGCGATGGACGCAGCACTTACGCCCTGGTCTTCACCGCCCAAACCAACCCGATCGCCCCCGGCGATCTCACCGCCCGCATGCAGCGCGCGATCACCGATGCCGCTCCCGCCTCGTGGCAGGTGCGAGTCACCGGGATCCAGGCGCTGGCCACCACCGCGCCCGCCAGCAAGGGCGCCGGGGCGCTGGCCGAAGCGATGCTCGGCGCACTCGGGGCGCTGGCCGTGCTGGCCTTCGTGTTTGCCAGCTTTTTGGCCTTCGTCCCGCTGCTGATCGCGGCCATCTCGATCCTCACCACCTTCCTGGCGCTGGGCGGACTCACGCACATCACCGCCGTCAGCCAGATCGTCGAGTTCCTGATCGCCCTGATCGGCCTCGGCGTAGCGATCGACTACTCGCTGCTTCTCGTCACCCGCTGGCGCGAGGAGCGCGCCCACGGCCGTCGCGGCGATGACGCCGTCCAGGCCGCGATGGCCTCAGCGGGCCGCGCCGTGCTGTTCTCCGGCATGACCGTCGCGATTGGCCTGCTCGCGCTCGTCGTGCTGCCCGTCCCGTTCTTGCGCAGCGCCGGCATCGGTGGGGTGCTGATCCCATTGATCTCCGTCGCCGTCGCGCTAACCCTGCTCCCCGTCGTTCTGAGCAGCGTCGGCCCGCGGCTGGACTGGCCGCGGCTGCGCACCGAGAACACAGCCAGCCGCGGCTGGAGCGCGTGGGCCCGCTTCACCGTCCGGCACCGGGGCCTCGCCGCCCTGGCCGGCAGCGCCACGCTCGCCGTCCTGATCATGCCAGCGTTCTCGATGCACGTCGGCGAGCCCAACACCGCCGCGCTGGCGCAAACCGGACCGCCACACGCAGCGCTGGCCACGCTCGAGGCCGGCGGCGTGCCCTCCGGCACGCTTACGCCGATCGACGTCCTCACCCGCCAGGGCGCCGCGCCCGCCGTCGCGCACCAGCTCGCCACGCTGCCAGGCGTGCACGCCACGGTCACCCCCACTACGGCGCAATTCCATCAGGGCGGCACGGCGCTGGTCACCGTGCTGCCCACCGCCGAGACCAACATCGCCGCCGGCCAGGACACCGTCCGGACGGTCCGCACCGCGGTCGCGCACGACGCCGGCGTGCTCGGCGTCGCCGGCTCCGGCGCCGTCACGCTGGACTTCGCCCACGACGTGTACGGCAGCTTCCCGCTCATGCTCGCCCTGATCGCAGCCGCGACGTTCGTGCTGCTCGCCCGCGCCTTCCGCTCACTGCTATTGCCGCTCAAGGCCGTCGTCATGAACCTCGCCTCGCTCGGTGCCGCCTACGGCGTCATGGTCTGGATCTGGCAGCACGGCCACGCCTCAGGCGCGATCTGGGGCATCCCCGCCACCGGCGCGATCACGATGTGGGTTCCGATCATGGTCTTCGCCTTCTTGTTCGGACTCTCAATGGACTACGAGGTGTTCATCCTCGCCCGCATGCGCGAGGCCCACGATGCCACCGGCAGTACCCGCGCCGCCGTCATCGACGGCATTGGACGCACCGGACGGTTGGTCACCAGCGCCGCGCTGATCCTCGTGCTCTCCTTCCTGGCCATGTCCACAGGTCCGGAGACCGACATCAAGATCCTCGCCACCGGTCTGGGCGCCGGCATCCTCGTCGACGCCACCCTGATCCGCTGCCTGCTCGTCCCCGCCCTGGTCAGCCTGTTCGGCGACTACAACTGGTGGCTGCCCGGCTGGGCCGCTCGGCTGCTGCGCGTCGCGCCCTCACCGCTGCACCCCGAGCCGCAGACGCCAGCGATCAGTCCCACGGGGGTCGAGCTCACGCCCGCTGGCGCGTGAAGCGCGGCGGGCGCGACTGCCGCGAGATCTGGCACGCTCGGGTCCGTGGAGTCGATCGATCAACCACTGTTCCCCCCGCTCGATAACCCGCCCGAGCGGGTGGCGATCTCGTTCCCGGATCGAGAGCTGCCCTACGCCGAGCTGGCCGAGGCGAGCGCGCGCGTGGCCAGCGACGTCACGGGCGCGGAGCGGGTCGCGGTGCTGGCGGAGCCGCGCCCCGAGACGTGCGTGGCGGTGATCGGCGCGCTGCGCGCGGGCGTGCCGCTGGTGCCCGTAAACCCGAAGTCGGGCCCACGCGAGCTGGGCCACATCGTGGGTGACGCGCGCCCGGAGGCTCTCCTGCTCGCCCCCGGGAGCGATGTGCCGGAGGCGCTGCACGGCCTGCGTGGGCTGCCGATCGAGCTCGACGGCGAGGGCGCAGGCGCGCCGCCGACACTCGCGCCGGCCGCAGCATCGCCTGAGGCGCCGGCTTTGATCGTCTACACGTCGGGCACGACCGGGCCGCCGAAGGGCGCGGTGCTGCCCCGGCGTGCGATCGCCTCCAACCTCGACGCGCTCGCCGACGCCTGGGCCTGGACCGAGCGCGACACGGTCGCCCACGCTTTGCCGCTGTTCCACGTCCACGGGCTCGTGATCGGGATCCTGGGCCCGGTCAGGCGCGGTGGCTGCGCGATGCACCTCGGGCGGTTCTCGGGTGAATCGGTCGAGCAGGCCCTGGCGGGCCGCGCGACGATGCTGTTCGGTGTCCCGACGATGTACCGCCGTCTGGCCGACGCCGCCGAGCAGAGCCCGTCGCTCGCGGCAGCGCTGAGGCATGCGCGGCTGCTCGTGTCGGGCTCGGCGCCGCTCCCACCCTCTGAGCACGAGCGGCTGAAGCGGCTCGGCGGACAAGCCGTGCTCGAGCGCTACGGCTTGACCGAGACGCTGATGAACACGGCGATCAGGTTCGACGGCGAGCCGGCGCCCGGCACCGTCGGTCCGCCGCTGTCCGGCGTCGAGCTGCGGCTCACCGACGACGACGGCGTCCCGATCACGACCGACGATGATGAGACGATCGGTGAGGTCGAGGTTCGCGGGCCCAACCTGTTCCTCGGCTACCTCAACCGCGAGGACGCGACCGAGGCCGCGATGCGTGACGGCTGGTTTGCCACCGGTGACATGGCCACCCGCGACGGCCGGGGCTACATCCGGATCGTCGGCCGCCGCGCTACCGACCTGATCAAGAGCGGCGGCTACAAGATCGGCGCCGGCGAGATCGAGGGCGCGCTGCGCGAGCATCCCGCCGTCGAGGATGCCGCGGTCACCGGCGAGGCCGACGACGACCTGGGCGAGCGCGTGATCGCCTGGGTCGTGCCCCGCGAAGGAGTGTCAGCCAGCGAGCAGGAGTTGATCGACCACGTCGCCTCTGCACTCGCGCCCCACAAGCGCCCGCGCGTAGTGCGGTTCTTGGACGAGCTGCCGCGCAACGAGCTCGGCAAGGTACAGAAGCGGCGTCTGGGCGACCGCTAAACCTTCGCGTCGACGAACTGCTCGCGCAGCGCGGTCTTCTTGAACTTGCCGGTCGCGGTGCGGGGGATCTCGTCGATGAACTCGAAGCGGTCTGGCAGCTGCCACTTGGCGTAGTCCCCCGACAAGTGCTCGCGCAGGTCATCGGCGGTCGCCTCGCGCCCTTCGCGCAGGACCACGACCGCCAGCGGGCGCTCGCCCCAGCGGTCATCGGGAATCGCGATCACCGCCGCTTCGGCGACGGCCTCGTGCGCCATCAGCAGGTTCTCGAGGTCGACCGAGGAGATCCACTCGCCGCCCGACTTCACGAGGTCCTTGGAGCGGTCGCAGATCCGCAGGTTGCCCCCCGGGTCGATCTTGACCACGTCGCCGGTCTGAAACCAGCCGTCGTCGGTGAACTTCTCGGCCCCCTGGCCGCGGTGGTAGCTGCGCGCGACCCACGGCCCGCGGACCTCGAGCTCGCCCATCGCCTCGTCGTCCCACGGCACCAGCTCGCCGTCGTCGTCGCGGGCGCGGATCTCGACGAACGGCGTCGCCGTCCCCTGCCGGCTGCGGTAGTCCAGGCGCTCCTCTTCGGGCGCGTCATCGAGCTCGCGGGGCAGCCGGCAGACGCTGCCCAATGGGGAAGTTTCGGTCATCCCCCAGGCGTGGACGATCGTGATCCCGTGGCGGTCGAAGCCCTCGAGCATGCTCCGCGGGGCGGCCGAGCCGCCGACCAGCAGCCGCTGTAGCGCGGTCAGATCCCAGCGATCGGGCTCGGTGTCGAGCGCCTCGAGCACCGCCATCCAGACGGTTGGGACCCCGGCGCTGATCGTCACCTGCTCGTCGGCGAACAGGTCGAGCACGCTGACCGGATCGAGCTTCGGACCGGGCAGCACCAGGCTCGCCCCGACCAGGGTGGCGGCGTAGGGCAGTCCCCAGGCGTTGGCGTGGAACATCGGCACCACCGGCAGCAGCGTGTCGCGGCGCGAGAGGCAGTTGACGTCGGGCAGGGCCCCGACCAGCGAGTGCAGGACCAGCGAGCGGTGTGAGTAGAGGACCCCCTTCGGCCGCCCGGTCGTGCCCGACGTGTAACACATCGCGGCCGCGCGGCGCTCGTCGGGCGCCGGCCACTGCATCGGCTCGGACCCGGCGATCAGCGGCTCGTAGTCGAGGTACCCGTCGGGCACCGAGCCCGAACGCGAGACGACGATCACGTGCTCGAAGTCCCGCGCGTCGCGGAAGGACTCGAACACGTCGAGCAGCGTCTCGTCGACGACGATCGCCCGGTCCTCAGCGTCGTCGACGATGAAGCTCAGCTCGTCGCGGTGCAGCCGTGGGTTGAGCGTGTGGATCACGGCCCCCATCGAGGGCAGCGCGAAGTACAGCTCCAGGTGCTCGGGCTGGTTCCAGAGCATCGTGGCCACCGGATCGCCGGGCTCGATCCCGAGCCCCTGTAGCGCCGTGGCCAGCCGCCGAGCCCGCTCGGTGCAGGCGCCGAAGGTGCCGCGACCGACCGAGCCGTCGGGGCGCCGGTAGACCACGTCCCGCGAAGCGCTGAACCGCTCCGCCCGCTCCACCACCGCCGTCAGCGACAGCGGGTAGTCGTCCATCATCAGGCCTTCGCGCATGTCTCTCTCCCGTGCAGTCGCGTTACGCGTAGAGGATGAGCGTAAGCCGCGGCCAATGCAAGCGAGAGACGCCTCAGGCCGCGAGCGCGAGCTCGCGCTGGGGCTCGAGCGGCTCCACGGCCAAGTCCGCGTGAGCCTCGCGCGAGCGACGGGGGAGCGCCAGCCGCACGATCTTCTTGACCACCGAGCCGAACTGCTTGTGCAGCGGCCCGGTGTTGTACGGCAGCCCGTAGCGCTCACAGATCTCGCGCACTTCGACGGCGATCTCGGCGTACCGGTGCGCGGGGATGTCGGGGAACAGGTCGTGCTCGATCTGGTGTGAGAGGTTTCCGCTGAGGAGGTGAACAGGCGCCCGCCGGTCAGGTTTGCCGACCCGAGCATCTGCCGGACGTACCAGCCGCCGCGCGTCTCGTTCTCGGCCTCCTGCTCGGTGAACTCGTGCGTGCCTTCGGGGAAATGCCCGCAGAAGATGATCACGAACGACCACAGGGTTCCGCGTGAAGTTGGCGGTCAGGTTGCCGGCGAGGACGAACGGTGCCCCCGGGCCGGCCAGCAGCGGGAACACGACGTAGTCCTTGAGGACCTGGCGGCGCCCCTTGAGCCAGACCGCCCGCAGGATGTCGCGCTTGTCGCTGAGCTCGATCTCCCCGGACTCGATCCGGTCGATCTCGAGGTCGTGCAGCGCCTCGCCCCACTGAAACAGTCCCGCCAGCAGCGTCGCGTAGACGGGGTTGCCGATGTCGCGCGGGCGCCAGGGCTGGTCCTCTGACATGCGCAGGATCCCGTAGCCGATGTCACGGTCCTTGCCGAGCACGTTGGTGTGGGTGTGATGCATGTAGTTGCGGGAGTGGCGCCACTGGTCACCGGGGCAAGCCGTGTCCCACTCGAAGCGCTTGGAGTCGAGCGCCGGGTCCTTCATCCAGTCGTACTGGCCGGGCATCACGTTGTGGCCGACCTCCATGTTGTCGAGGATCTTCGACAGCGCGGGGGCGGCGGTGCCGCCCAGCCAGGCCGGGGGGAGGAAGCCGGCGAACAGCAGCCCCCGCCCGGCGACCTCGAGCGCACGCTGCGCCTTGATCACCCGCCGGATGTATTCGGCGTCGCGCTGGCCGAGGTCCATGATCACGCGGCCGCGGAGCTCGTCGAACTCGTCGCCCAGCGCCTCGATCTCCGGTTCGCTGAGATTGATTCTTAGATTCATTCTCATTTTTCCTTTCCGATTGGTGTCAGAGCTCGAGCGCGACGTCCCCGGCGGGGACCGACACGCACAGCTGGATGTCCTCGTCCTCCTCGTCGGAGACCTCGCCCGTGCGGAGGTTGCGCACCGCGCCCGCCGCCTTGCGGCACGTTGCACGTGTGGCAGATCCCCATCCGGCATCCGAACTCGGGCGTTAGGCCAGCGGCCTCGGCCTGCTCGAGCAGCGTCCCGGCGCCAACCTGGGCCTGGCGATCGCTGCGCAAAAACCGCAGCGTCCCCTCGACCGCGTCACCGGACACGGTCAGCCGTGGCGGCGTGAACGTCTCGGCGAGCAGGTTCTGCTCACGGCCGCCGCGCTCAGCCCACGCCTCGCGGGCCGCCTCGAGCAGCGACGGCGGGCCGCACACGGCGGCCCAACAGTCCTCGCCCACCTCGCCGAGCGCGGCGGCATCGAGGTGCGCCTGAGCGCCCGCGCCTCGGGTCGCGCGGTATGAGACCTCGACCCCCGGATGGCGCCGCGCGAGCTCGCGCAGCTCGGGCTCATACAGCCCGTCGGCCTCGGTCCGCGCGTAGTGCAGGAACGTGATGTCGTCCGCGTGGCCCTCCTCGCACAGCGTGCGCAGCATCGAGATCACCGGGGTGATGCCGCTGCCGCCGCTGATCAGCACCAGCCGCCTCGGGCGGCGGGCGGGGAGCAAGAACTCGCCCTGCGCGGGCGCGAGGTGAACGATCGCGCCCGGGCTGACACCCTGCTGCAGATGGCGGGACACGAGCCCACGCGGGTGAACCGTCACGGTCAACTCGAGCTCCCACCCCGAGCCGTGCTGGGAGCCCGCCGGCGAGTAGGTGCGCGTGCGGCGCACGCCGCCGATCTCGAACCCGGCGCGGACGAACTGGCCCGCTGCAAAGCCGGTCCAGGCCGAGTTGGCGCGCAGCGTCAGGGTCACGCTGCGGGCCGTCTGGTGACGCACCCTGACGACTTTGGCGCGGGCATCCTGCACCGTCAGCGAGGGGCGGATCAGCTCGAGGTAGCGGTCGGCAAGCCGTGTTCCCCGTTCGCCGGTCGGCAAGCCGCAGCGCCGCACGCAGTCCGAGCGCCGCCGGCAGACTCGCCATGCGCTGCTCTACGCCGCGCTGGAGCAGATGAGCGCGGGGATCAGCTTCGACCGCCTCAGCCTGCGGCGGGTGACGCATGCCGCCGGTGTCGCGCCGGCCGCTTTCTACCGCCATTTCGCGAGCATGGATGAGCTCGG
>JBPCQU010000165.1:0-4751 GCA_050997795.1 Solirubrobacteraceae bacterium
CCGGTGGACGAGGCGCTATCGCGAATTCCGGCCCCGGTGGCCTGAGCGAGGCCGTCTGCTGCTAGCCTCTCGGACCGCATGCCGACCACCAGCCAGCTGATCCGCAAGGGCCGCACCGCGCCCAAGAAGAAGCTCGCCACGCCGGGGCTCAAGACGGGCAAGGGGCGCAAGAAGAAGGTCGCGGCACCGCAGCGCCGCGGCGTCTGCACCCGCGTCTTCACCACCACGCCCAAGAAGCCGAATTCGGCCCTGCGCAAGGTGGCCCGGGTGCGCCTGACCAACGGCATGGAGGTCAACGCCTACATCCCCGGCGAGGGCCACAACCTGCAGGAGCACTCGGTGGTGCTGGTCCGCGGTGGTCGCGTCAAGGACCTGCCGGGATACCGCTACAAGGTGATCCGCGGCACGCTCGACGCGGCCGGCGTCAGTGACCGCAAGAAGGCCCGCTCGCAGTACGGCGTGAAAGCGAAGTAGGTGCCCCGCCGCGCTGCCGCCCAGGTCCGCCCGGTCGAGGCGGACCCCGTTTATCGCAACCGCCTCGTCCAGCAGGTGATCAACAAGGTGATGCTCGACGGCAAGAAGTCGACCGCCGAGCAGATCGTCTACGACGCGCTGGCGATCCTCGCCGAGCGCAGTGACAACAGCCCCGTCGAGCAGCTCGAGGTGGGCATCAAGGCGCTCACTCCGGTGCTCGAGGTCAGGCCCCGCCGCGTCGGCGGCGCCACCTATCAGGTGCCGGTTGAGGTTCCACCTCGCCGAGCGCGTACGCTGGCGGTCCGCTGGCTGATCCAGTTCGCCCGCGCCCGCCGCGAGCGGACCATGTCTCAGCGCCTGGCCAACGAACTGCTCGATGCCGCCCAGCAGCAGGGGAGCGCCTACAAGCGCAAGGACGACATCTACCGCATGGCGCAGGCCAACAATGCCTTCACCCACTACCGCTGGTAGTGCCGCCAACCCGGTCCAAACTGGTACCGGTTCGCCGGTACACTCTAGTCCTCCTCCGGCGGCTCGAGCAACACCGGCCGGTCGGCTAGCGGCGACGCCCGTCGCAGCCACTCGCCGAACAGGGGATCGACGATGTACCAGGCGTTGTCGCGCTCATCCACGAGCCCGCGGCGCTGCAGGCGCTCGAGCGCCGGGCGCACGCGGGAGTGGCTGGAGAAGCCGTAGCGCGTCGCGGCGGGTCTACTGGTGATGTTGTCCCCGCCGCGGTCGGCCAGCAGCTGCAGCGCGCGGACCTCGTTGACTTCGCCCTCGTCGCCGCTCATCAGGACGTTGAGGACCGATGCGAACGCGGATCGTTCGATCGTCTGCACGAGCCGGTCGTGGGCGTGAATCACCGTCTCGAGCGTCACCGGCCCCCCCGGCGGCGTGTCGACCCAGCACTCCCAAGCCAGCTGCTGCGTGCTGCGGGGATGCGTGCGGGTGGCGTTGAGCAGGTGGTTGAGCGCGTCATCGTCGGCCGGCTTGCCGGTCGCCTCGAACTGGAAATCCAGGTACTCGAGGAACTCGATCCGGCTGATGGCCGGCAACTGCATGTCCGCCGCCTCGCCGAAGATCGGCTGCTGTGAGTTCTCCAGCATCATCTGCAGCGCGTTGCGGATCGATCCGGTGAACAGCAGCGAGACGTGATTGGCCCCCGAGCTCATGAGGGCGGAGCGGATGATCGACAGCGGGTCACCGGGGCAGTGGCGCAGCCGCTGAAACTCGTCGAAGATGACGACCAGGCGATCTGAGAGCGAGCGCAGGGCGACCAGCTGCGCATGCAACGACTCCGCGTCCTGGGCCGGGCTGACGCCGGAGGTCTTCACCGAGCCCTTGATAACCTTGATGTCGAAGCCGATCTCCTTCTCCAGCGCGCCGATCTGGCGCTGGGCGGCACGGCGCAGCCGCTTGACAGGGTGTGCGGTCATCGCATCGTGCACGCACCCGATAAACCCGGGGATGCTCACGACCCGCTGCAGGTTGACCTTGACCACGTCAAACGGCGGGGCGTCATCGCTATGAGCCTTGGCGAGCTCGAGCGCCAGCTGGTTGGTGAACGTGGTCTTTCCGGTGTCACGGGGGCCGAACAGGGCCACGTTGGTCTGCCCCTTCAGGGTGAGGGCGACCTGGTTGGCGAACGGCTCCATCCCGATGATCTTCGATGGGTCATCGAGGGGCCGGTCCCAGACGAAGGGGTTCAACGCGGCGGCCATCACGGTGATTGTACCACCTAAGCGGTACAACTTTGGACCGGCTAGACGGTACGATGGCGGAGGACGCCAAAACGCGAAGGCTGCCCACCGCACGGGACCGGGGGCTGCGGCAGGACAACCCTCGCGTATGACCAAATGTACCCCGGCACAGGCCGCTGAACCTTCGGCTTGCGGTAGATGGTCAGGAACCGGACAACCCGGGCCTCGCCCCCTCCGGCGGGGCCAGCAGCAGCAGGCCTGCGCCCGCGGTCATCAGCAGAACGATCGCCCCCAGCGTCTCGAGGTACAGGCCGACGCTGGGCGTCGAGCTGGCGGTGGCGAAATGGGTCGCGCTTGAGCCGACCAGTCCGCTGGCCTGGGCGTCGGGCAGGTCTCCGAGCAGCGCGACCAGCAGGGCCAGCAACCCCAGGACGCCGATTGCCAGCAGCGCGAGGCGACTGCGGGTTCGCCACACGGCGTAGCTCAGCAGCAGCCCCAGCATCCCGACCGGGATCAGCGCGTAGGAATGGTGCGTGCCGGTCTGGACCGTCTGGATGGCCACCGCGCTGGCACTCGAGTGCACCTGCAGCAGCGGGGTGAACTCGGCCACCAGCAGCAGCGCCGAGCCGATCAGCCCGGCCCCCAGCACCCCGATCCTGACCGCGCCGGGGGGCCCGCCCGGGCCGCTTCTCCGGCGTCGGTCGGGGACCCCCAAACGGCCCCCGGAGGCCTGCTGGCCTCTGCTATATTCGGTTTCCGCCTCGGGCCGCGTTGCGTTCATCTGCGCTCGCTCCCGGGCGCGGGGGATCCCACTGATGGAGACGCCGACCCACTAGTCAACCGCCCGCAGCCGACAGCAGCGTCGTGAACGGGCCCTTTGGGCCCTTTTTCATGGCCGGCTACCCGCTCGGCGGGCGGTGCCCAGAGATTTCGCACCCGCCCCCGCTCACACCTCGAACACTCCAGATTCATGCCACGCACGTTCACGCTTGAGAAGACTCGCAATATCGGGATCATGGCGCACATCGACGCCGGCAAGACGACGACGACCGAGCGCATCCTCTATTACACCGGGCGGACCTACAAGATGGGGGAGGTTCACGAGGGCGCCGCCGTCATGGACTGGATGGAGCAGGAGCAGGAGCGCGGCATCACGATCACCTCGGCGGCCACCACCTGCGAGTGGAACGGCAACCGGATCAACATCATCGACACGCCGGGCCACGTCGACTTCACGGTCGAGGTCGAGCGTTCGCTGCGCGTGCTCGACGGCGCGATCGCGCTGTTCGACTCGGTCGCCGGCGTCGAGCCGCAGTCAGAGACCGTCTGGCGCCAGGCCGACAAGTACCGCGTGCCGCGGATCGCCTACATCAACAAGATGGACCGGATCGGCGCCGACTTCGAGCGCGGTGTGCAGACGATGATCGATCGCCTCGGCGCGCACCCGGTCCCGATCCAGCTGCCGATCGGCGCCGAGTCGGAGTTCCGGGGGCTGATCGACCTGGTCGAGAACGTGGCGATCGTCTACAACGACGAGCTCGGCAAGGAGCAGCAGGTGATCGAGATCCCGGCCGAGTACGCCGAGGCGGCCGCGGCCGCGCGCGAGCACCTGCTCGACGAGGTCTCCCACTACGACGACGGGCTGGTGGAGATGATCCTCGAGGAGCAGGAGATCTCGCCCGCGCGCCTCAAGCAGGCGATCCGCAAGGCCACGCTCGAGATCAGGCTGACGCCCGTGCTGTGTGGCTCGAGCTTCAAGAACAAGGGCGTCCAGCCGCTGCTCGACGCGGTCATCGACTACCTCCCGAGCCCCCTCGACGTCCCCCCGGTCGAGGGCCTCGAGCCCGACAAGAGCTCCGACAACGGCGGGCGACCGGCCAACCGCGAGGCGTCAGACGACGCGCCCTTCGCCGCGCTGGTGCACAAGATCATGGCCGACCCCTACGTCGGCAAGCTGACCTACTTTCGCGTCTACTCGGGCAGGCTCGCCGCCGGTTCGCGGGTGCTCAACGTGACCACCGGGCGCACCGAGCGTGTGGGCCGAATCCTGATGATGCACGCCAACGACCGTGAGGAGCTCCAGGAGGTCTATGCGGGCGACATCGCCGCCGCGGTCGGGATCAAGCAGGTCGCGACCGGTGACACGCTGGCCGCGCCCGACAAGCCGATCAAGCTCGAGACGATCGTGTTTCCCGAGCCCGTGATCAAGGTCGCGATCGAGCCCAAGACCAAGGCCGACCAGGAGAGGATGTCGATGGCGCTGGCTCGCCTGGCTGAGGAGGACCCCACCTTCCAGGTCCGCACCAACGAGGAGACCGGCCAGACCGAGATCTCGGGCATGGGCGAGCTGCACCTCGAGGTGCTGGTGGACCGGATGCTGCGCGAGTACAAGGTCGACGCCAACGTCGGTCGCCCCCAGGTCTCCTACCGCGAGACGATCAGAGGCAGCGCCGAGAAGGTCGAGGGTCGCTTTGTGCGTCAGACCGGTGGCTCGGGCCAGTACGGGATCGTCTACATCAACATCGAGCCGGCCCCGGGCGAGGGCTTTGACTTCGTCAACAAGGTCAGGGGCGG
>JBPCQU010000174.1:0-21744 GCA_050997795.1 Solirubrobacteraceae bacterium
CCCGATCACCAGCATCTGCAACAGGGGGCGCTTACGCACCGAGCTGTCCTTCACCCTCGAGCATCAATCGACCCTGCATCCTATGCGTTCGAGGCGACGAACGGCGCCGGCCTGACCCGCGAACTGAAGCTTGATTATGATTGCGCCGATCGTTGCAAACTGACCTGGAGGCGCCATGCTCGTGCGGGAGGGGATGACCGATGTAGTGCTGACGATCGGGCCGGGGCACACTCTTCGCGAGGCGGCCGCCGCGATGTGCGCCCGCCGGGTCGGCGCGGCCGTGGTCCTCGATCCCGAGGCGCCGGGCCCCGGAGTGATCACCGAGCGCGACATCCTGGTCTCGATCGGCGCCGGGGAGAACCCCGAGCACGAGCGCGTGGCAAACCATTTGACCGGCAAGCTCACGTTCGCCGCGCCGGACTGGTCACTCGAGCACGCCGCCGCGGCGATGGTTCGCGGCGGCTTCCGTCACCTAATCGTGGTCGACGGCTCAGAGCTGGTCGGGATCCTGTCGATGCGCGACATCGTGCGGGTGTGGTGCGGGGACGGCGCCAGCTGCGAGCTGCCCGAGGAGGCGGCGGCGTCCTAGCCGGTAGCTGCCCAACGAGGCGGCGGCGTCCTAGACCTAGGAGTGCTCGTCGGGGAGCTCGGCGATGTCCCGCCGCGTGTCCCTGATCCAGATCACCGTCGTGACCAGAAAGATGATCAGGCCGACCGCGGACAGGATCAGGGTGAGCGTCGTGCCGACGACGATCAGCGTGATGCCAATCGCGCTGAGCAGCGGGAGCAGACTCGGACCGGAGAGGTGGACCTCCTCGCCGACCGGCGGCGGCTGCTGCCTCATCTGGGCTCCGCTCGCCCTCGGGCTTGCTGCCCGCTCGGCATCCAGCCTCGCCTAAACGGGCAGCGCCCGAGCCATCCAGCTGGCTCGCCAAGTCCGGAGCCCACCTGAGTCATCCGGCTGCTCACGCGTGGACGTAGATCGCGGCGGCGAGGAACGAGACGCCGAACATAAACAGGCAGGCGGCGCCGGCGATCAGACCGGAGCGGAGGTTCTTGCGGGCGAGCTTTCTATCCATGGCGAGGGATCCTAGTCGGTTGGCGGCAGGGGAAAAGGGTGCGACGCCTGGCTACAGCTTCACGTCGGCGACCATGGCGGCGAACAGCAGCGCCAGGTAGAGCATCGAGAAGAGGTACACGCGCAGCGCCGTGCGGCGGTCGGCGCGGCGGTAGAGGACCACGGTGCCGGCTACGAACGACAGCCCGAGCACGATCGAGCTGACGAGGTAGACGCCGCCGAGGGCGCCGGCGCAAAACGGAAGCTGGGTGACGGCGTACAGCAGCAGCGCGTAGAGCACGATCTGGCGGCGCGTCTCGTGCTCGCCCCGGACGACGGGCAGCATCGGTACGCCGACCTCGGCGTACTCGTCCTTCATCAGCAGGCTGAGTGCCCAGAAGTGCGGCGGCGTCCAGTAGAAGACGATCGCGAACAGGTACACCGCGGTCCACGACAGCGAGCCGCGCGTCGCGGCCCAGCCGACCAGCGGCGGCACCGCGCCCGCCGCCCCACCGATCACGATGTTGTGCGGGGTGCGCCGCTTGAGCCAGATCGTGTAGACGCCCACGTACCCAACGAACCCGCCGAAGGCGAGCGAAGCCGCCAGCAGGTTGACGGTCGTCGAGAGCAGCAGGAAGGACAAGGCAGCCAGCGCGCAGCCGAAGGCCAGCGCGGCCGCCGGGCTGATCCGCCCCGCCGGGATCGGGCGCGAGGCGGTTCGGCGCATGCGGGCGTCGATGTCGCGGTCGTAGTAGTGGTTCACCGCCCCGGCGCCGCCGGCGGATAGGTATCCGCCCAGACACGTCAGGGCGACCTTGGAGACCGAAGGGTTGCCGGCCACCTCCATCGTCGTGACGGTCGTCAGCAGCAACAGCGACTGGACCTTGGGCTTGGTGAGCTCGACGTAGTCGGCCAGCGCCCGCCGCGCCCGGGGCAGGGTCGTCGCGGCTGCGGTCGAGGCGCTCATGGCAAAGTCTCTACACCCGCGCGAACTGTTCGCTGCCGCCGACCTTCTGCTCGGCGCCGGTCTGGCGCTCGACCTGGCGCCGGATGTCGCGCATCGGCTCGACCGAGCGCACCCGGGGGATCGAGTCGAAGTTGTTGACCGGGGGCGGCGATGATGTGAACCACTCGAGCGTATTGCCCTTCCACGGGTCGGGGCCGGCGATCCTGCCGTGCTTGAGGCTCCGCGCGACGTTGACGATCGTGATGATGATCCCGGCTGCCAGGATGAACGATCCAATCGTCGAGATCAAGTTGTACGTCGACCAGCCCAGCCCGGGCTGGTAGGTATAGATCCGCCTCGGCATGCCGGACAGACCCAGCGCGTGCTGGACGAAGAAGGTCGCGTTGAAGCCGATGAACATGAGCCAGAACGAGAACTTGCCGAGCCGCTCGTTCAGCATCCGCCCGGTGATCTTCGGAAACCAGTAGTAGATCCCCGAGAAGACGGTGAACACCGAGCCGCCCATCAGCACGTAGTGGAAGTGCGCGACGACGAAGTAGGTATCGGTCAGCTGCCAGTCGACCGGGAACACGGCCAGGAAGATGCCGGTGATGCCGCCGATCGTGAAGATCGCGATGAAGCCCACGGCGAACAGCAGCGCCGTGCTCATGACGATCGAGCCGCGCCACAGCGTGGCGATCCAGTTGAAGATCTTGACCCCCGTCGGGACTCCGATCAGGAACGAGCTCATCATGAAGAACCCGAGCACGACGATCGGCACCGGCGAGGCGAACATGTGATGCGCCCAGACCAGGGTGGCCAGGAACGCGATCACCGCGGTGGACGCCGCGATCGCTTTGTAGCCGAAGATCGGCTTGCGCGAAAACACGGGAATGACCTCGGAGATGATCCCGAACCCGGGCAGGATCATGATGTAGACCTCCGGGTGGCCGAAGAACCAGAACAGGTGCTGCCACAGGACCGGTGACCCGTGCGCGGTCGGGTCGAAGAAGTGAGTGCCGAAGTGCCGGTCGGTCAGCAGCATCGTGACCGCGGCCGCGACGACGGGCAGCGCGATGATCAGCAGCAGCGCGTAGACGAGCAGCCCCCAGACGAACAGCGGCAGGCGACCCCAGGTCATCCCCGGCGCGCGCATGTTGACGATCGTCGCGTAGAAGTTGATCGCCCCCAGAAGCGAGGAGATGCCGGTGATGTGGATCAGGAAGATCCACGCGTCCTGGCCTCCGTTGGGCGAGTACAGCGACTCCGACAGCGGCGGGTAGCTCCACCAGCCGGCGTCGGGCGGGTGGAAGAACAGCGTGAAGTAGAACACGATGCCGCCGAGCAACAGCAGCCAGAACGAGAGCGCGTTCAACCGCGGGAAGGCCATGTCCCGGGCGCCGATCATCAGCGGCAGGAAGTAGTTCCCGAATCCGGCCATCACCGGCACCACGAACAAGAAGACCATCGTCGTGCCATGCAGCGTCAGCAGCTGGTTGTAGTGCTCGGAGGTCAGCAGCGTGTTGTTCGGCACGCTCAGCTGCAACCGCATCATCAGCGCCTCGACCCCGCCCAGGCAGAAGAACACGAACGTGAGGACCAGGTACATGATCCCGATCTTCTTGTGGTCGGTGGTGGTGACCCAGTCGACCCAGCGCTTGGTCGTGCGCGGCGCGGCCACCTCGTGGGCGGTCACCTGGGGGACGGGTCGGGGTGCGTACTCGGTGATCGCCATTAGTTCCCTAGGTTGCCGTTCTTGGTCAGGAGTTGCCGCAGCCGCGTGACCTGCGCGTTGGCGGCCGTGATCAGCTGCTGCTGGCGCTGCACCCAGGTCTGGTACGCCGCCGGTGAGACGACCTTGACCAGCGCGGTCATCGCCGCGTGGTTGGTGCCGCAGAGCTGGGCGCACTGGCCGTGGAAGAGGCCGGTGTGGAGCGCCTTGAACCAGGTGTAGGTGGTGTAGCCGGGCACGGCGTCGACCTTGCCCCCGAGCGACGGTACCCACCACGAGTGGATCACGTCAGTGGACTGGATCTTGAGCACGACCGTGGTGTGGGCCGGGACGACCATCTCCTGGTAGGAGTACGGCAGCTTGCTCGTGAAGTAGCCGTTCAGGCATCCGGCGCCGTAGGTGTAGCGCCAGATGAACTGGCGCCCCTGGACGCACACGGTCAGCTTGTTGCCGTTGGGCGGCGTCGGCTCGGTCAGCGAGGCCGACAAGACGAGGCCGTTGGAGTCGGAGTTGGGCGGGTTGACGATGCTCGGCAGCTTGATGAACGTGACCACGGTCAGCACGACGAGGATCAGTGCGGCGGCCACCGTCCAGCCGATCTCGAGCGTCGTGTTGCCGTGAATCTGGGCCGCGACGGCGCCCTTGCGGGCGCGGAACTTGTACAGCGAGTACGCCAGTGCGCCCTCCACGACCACGAACACGACCGCCGCGATGTAGAGCACAATCGCGTACAGCGAGTGGATCTCGTTCGCGTTGGGCGATCCGCCCGACTTGGGGGTGAGGAAGTTCGCCAGCGCGTCGGGCGCGAGCACCAGCGACGCGAGCAGCGCCAGCGCGAGCAGCGAGATCAGGCCGCGGGGTCTCAAGGCGGCGGCCATTCTATCCCTCGAGGGGGCATACTGGCGGCCTCTTGCGCATCTCGAGGGCCATCAGAGCGGGTGCCTGGGCCCTCGTAGCGGTGGGGGTGGCCGCCCCGATCCTGCGCCGGCGGGTGACGCTGCCCCCGGGCGGCGTGATGCTCAGCGCCGCGCTGGCGCCGCCCGCCTTGGCGGTTGCGGTGCCGCGGACCCTGAAGCGGGACATGGCGGTAGGGGCGCTGAACATGTGGGCCTACCTGGCCGCCTACGAGCTCCCCCACGACGAGCCCGAGCGGCAGGCCGCTCGGGTCCGGATCGACTATCCGATCGCGGTCGACACGGTCCTCGGCCTCGGCACCGCGCCCACGGTCCGTCTGCAGCACGGGCTCTCGACGCCGGGGAGCATCAACCGCTTCGAGCGCGTGCTCGTGTGGTGCCATTGGGTCTGGTTCATGGTCCCGCACGGCAGCGTGCTCTACGTTCTCGTGCGCCGCCGTGAGCGCTTCTCCCGTGCGCTGGCGCTGATGTATGCGGTGTTCGACCTCGGGGCCACGTTCTACTGGGCGCTTCCGACCGCGCCGCCCTGGTACGCCGCGCTCCACGGGCGCCTCGGCGAGCCCGGCTCGCCCCCGGTGCGGCGGATGATGATCGAGTACGGCGAGCAGTTCTGGCGTGACCGCTGGCCCGCCCTCTACGATGTCCTGGGAGGAAATCCGCTCGCTGCCATGCCGTCGCTGCACTTCGCTACATCCCTGATGGGCGCGCACCTGCTGTCCGAGGTAGATCCGGTCGCGGGGGCCGTCGGCTGGACGTACGCTGCGCTGCTCGCGGTCGCGCTCGTGTACCTCGGCGAGCACTATGCGATCGACCTGCTGGGTGGGGCGGCGCTGGCCGAGGCCGTGCGGCTAGGCGCCCCGAGGGCGGCCCCCGCGGCGCGCCGGGTCGTGAGTGCGCTGGCGGCACTCGAGCGATTCGCGGCGGGCGACGTCGACCAATTGGCTGCGGACGGTTAGGCGGCCGCGGACCGCATGGGCGACAAGGCCTCGGTGCAGCAGCAAGGCCCGGCGACCGGCGAGGCCGACCCGCAGGAGTCCCTCGACGGACGGTGGGTGGAGCACGCGGGCGCCTCGGAGGAGATGCCCCGGGTGCGGTTCACGCGCGGGCGCCTGCTCGCGTCGGTGGTATTCGTCGTCTCGACGGCGGCGTTTCTGTACTTCGTGTTGCCGAAGCTGCTGGGCCTGCGCGAGACCTGGAACAGGATCCAGCACGGGAACGGATGGTGGCTGGCGCTCGCCGCGGCGCTCGAGGTGTGCTCCTTTGTCGGCTACATCGCGCTGTTCCGGGCGGTGTTCGTCCGTCGCCCGTCGCGGATCGACTGGCGGGCGAGCTATGAGATCACGATGGCGGGCTTGGCCGCCACGCGCCTGTTCGCCTCCGCCGGCGCCGGTGGGATCGCGTTGACCGCTTGGGCGCTGCGCCGGTCGGGCCTCGAGCCGCGGATCGTCGCCTGCCGGATCATCGCCTTCATGGCGCTGCTCTACGGGGTCTACATGGGCGCACTGGTGATCGTGGGTCTCGGTCTGTACCTCGGCCTCTTCGCGGGCCCCGCCCCGTTCGCGATCACCGTCGTACCGGCGATCTTCGGCGGCGTCGCGATCGTCATCTTCCTGACCGTGTCGCTGCTGCCGGGCGACTTCGATCGCCTCGTCAAGCGCTGGTCGGCGGGCGGCCGTCTCGGCCGGCTCGCTGGCCACGCCGCGGCGGCGCCGGCGGCGGCGGCGAGCGGCGTGCGGACGGCGATCCACCTGGTGCGCACGCGCGACCCGTACCTGCTCGGGGCGATCGCGTGGTGGGGGTTCGACATCGCCGTCCTGTGGGCGTGCTTTCACGCTTTCGGCGGCTCGCCTCCGACGGCCGTCGTCGTGATGTCCTACTTCGTCGGGATGGTCGGCAACGCGCTGCCGCTTCCGGGGGGAATCGGCGGCGTCGATGGCGGCATGATCGGCGCCTTCACCGCCTTCGGCGTCCCCGTCCAGCTGGCCGTGGTCGCGGTGCTGGCCTATCGCGGGTTCGCCTTCTGGCTGCCCACCCTGCCCGGCGCGGTGGCCTACCTGCAGCTACGGCGGACCGTCGCCCGGTGGCGCGTGAGCCGGGCTCCTAGCTATACTTAATGAAGTGACTCAGACCGAGCAGCGAATCGAGAACGTGATCATCGTCGGCAGCGGTCCGGCCGGCTATACGGCCGCGCTCTACACCGCGCGCGCCGATCTCGAGCCGCTCATGGTCGAGGGATTCGCGTGGGGAGGGCTGCTTCAGCAGACCACCGACGTCGAGAACTATCCGGGCTTCCCGCAGGGGATCATGGGACCCGACATGATGCAGCACTTCCGGGACCAGGCGCAGCGCTTCGGCGCCCGGCTGGAGACCGACGACGTGACGGCGCTCGAGCTTGCGGATTCGGCCGCCGGCGTACCGCACAAGGTTTGGGTGGGGGACCAACTCCACCTCGCGCGGACGGTCATCCTGGCGATGGGCGCCGAGCACCGCAAGCTCGGGGTGCCGGGCGAGCAGGAGCTGTCGGGCCGGGGCGTCAGCTACTGCGCGACCTGCGACGCGGCGTTCTTCAAGGAGCGGCCGACGATCATCGTCGGCGGCGGCGACTCGGCGATGGAGGAGGCGATGTTCCTGGCCAAGTTCGCCTCCAAGGTCGTGGTCGTCCACCGCCGCGAGGAGTATCGCGCCTCGGCGATCATGCTGGACCGCGCGCGAGCGATCCCCAACATCGAGTTCATGACCCCGTACGTGGTCGACGAGTTTGCCGCCGGCGAGAGCAACTCCCTCGCCGTGGCCAAGCTGCGTCACTCAGCCGACGGCTCCACGCGTGAGCTGGAGATCGCAGGCGCCTTCATCGCCGTCGGCCACGACCCGCAGTCACAGCTCGTCCAGGGCCAGGTCGAGACCGACGACGAGGGCTATGTGGTTACCAGGGGCCGCTCGACGCTGACCAACCTCGCGGGCGTGTTCGCGGCCGGGGATCTGGTCGACCGCACGTATCGCCAGGCGGTCACGGCGGCCGGGTCGGGCTGTCAAGCCGCCCTCGACGCCGAGTGGTACCTGCGCGATACGCCGTCCCCTTTTGAGGCGGTCGAGCGCGCCGCCGGTACCACCGGGTAGCGACGCGCGGGACGGTCAGTACGGGCAGCTGTTCGCGGGACCCGAGTTGCCAGACGGCGGACGCGCGCCCATCGGCAGGCCGAAGTCCTGCGTCCAGGTTCCGGGGCGGCTGCTGGCGCCGGGAATCGAGCGCTTGCTGACTCCCGTGCCCACATCCCTAAACGACGGGCTGAGGATGTTCTGGCAGTGCCCGGTGCTCGCCATCCAGCGGCGAACGACCCCCGCAGGGGTCCGGAAGCCAGTGGCGATGTTCTCGCCGACCATCGACCAGTCAAAGCCGACGGCGCTGATTCGGGCGGCGAAGTCCGCGCCGTGGCTGAAGCTCGAGTGGCTGACCATCGTGTTGGTCCAGCCCTGAGCCGAGCGGTTCAGGCGCTGGCTGAGCTCGAGGCGGGGGAGGTGGCGCTCGGTGCGCTGCAGGTTGATCAGGCACACGACGATGCGCTGGAGCCTTTGCCTGGAGGCGGCCGCGATCGGGGTGTTGGCGCCCTTGCAGCGCTGGCGATTGCGACGGTGGGCGTCGGCCCGATGCGCGGCGGCCCGATGCGCGCCGGCCGGATGCGCGCCCGCGGCCGGCACGAAGGCCATCAGCGCCGACGCGAGCACGACCGCGGCGACGGTCGCCGGGGGCCGGGAACGAGTCCCGGTGCGTGCCAACGGGTGGCACAGCGGTGCTGTGTCTCTGTCAACCATCAGCCGTGCTTCGGTCGTGCCGATGCAGAGGATTAGCGCTTCCCACGCCAATCCGATTTACGTCCAGGCGGCGGGGCTGACCCTACAACAAACGTCCAGCCGATGACCGGCCCGCGGCGTTCGCCTACGGCTCGAGGACGATCTTCAAGGCCTCGCGCCGGTCATAGATCTCATAGGCCTCGGGGGCGTCCTCGAGCGTGAGGTGATGGGTGACCAGCGGCGACGGGTCGAGCGTGCCGGACGCGAGCATCCCGAGCACCCGATCCACGTGTCCGATCACGTTCGCCTGACCCGAGCGCAACGTCAGCGACTTGATCCAGACGAGGCCCATGTGGACCTGGCAGGGCTCGGCGTAGACGCCAATCGCGACCACCGTGCCCGCTTTGCGGGCGAGGCGGATCGCGAGCTCGAGCGCATCGGGGTGCCCGACGGCGTCAATCGCGGCGTCGACGCCGCGTCCGGCCGTGTGCGAGCGGATCACGTCGCGCGGGCTCTCGTCGGTCAGGTGCACGGGCATCGCCCCGAAGCTGCGGGCGACTTCCAGGCGCTGCGCGACCGTGTCGATCGCGAACACCGGTCCCGCTCCGGCGGCGAGGGCCACCTGGACCGCGCACAGGCCCACCGGCCCCAGACCAAGCACGGCGATGCTGTCACCCGGCTGCGTGCCGCTCTCGAACACCGCGTGATAGCCGGTTCCCATCACGTCGCCGGCGAACAGCGCCACGTCGTTGGAGACGGAATCCGGGACCCGGCGGAGCGTCAGGTCTGCCATCGGCACGAGGGCCTGGTCGGCCTGCGTGCCCGGGAGCGAGCCGAGCCGGGCGCCGTGACCGAATACGCGCGCGCTATCGCATTTCTGGTAGACGCCGCGCAGGCAGAAGAAGCAGGTCCCGCAGGCGCTGTGGAAGCAGCCCAGGACGCGATCGCCGACGCCGACGCGGGTCACGTCGTCGCCGACCTCCTTGACGGTGCCGACGAACTCGTGGCCGATCGTGAAGCCGGGCTCGATCGTCACCCGGCCGTGGTAGATGTGCAGATCGGAGCCGCAGATCCCGCTCGCCTCGATCGAGACGACCGCATCCGCGCGGGACTCGAGCGTCGGCTCGGGACGCTCGTCGACACGGATCTCGTGCGGGGCTTGGATGGTGACGGCTCTCATGGTGCTTGGGATCCCGAGCCTAGATCATGCCGGGGAATAGGCGAAGAAGCCCGCTCCGGTCTGACAGCCGAGCCGCCCCGACCACGCGAGCCGGCGCAGCAACGGCGCCGCGCGGTAGCGCTCCTCGCCCCGCTCGAGAGCCAGCGCGTCGAGCACCGAGAGCACGTGGTCGAGCCCGATCTCGTCCGCCCAGGCGAGGACACCCCGCGGGTAATTCAGGCCATGGATCATCCCGGCATCGATGTCCTGCGCGCTGCCGAGCCCCTCGCCCAGCGCGAACGCCGCCTCGTTGGCGACCTGGCAGACGATCCGGCCCAGCACGAGCCCGGGGGCGTCGCCGACCCAGAGCGTGTGCATGCCTAGCGTGGCAAAGAAGCGCTCGGCCGCGATCGCGGCCGAGTCCGCCGAGTCGGGTCCACGCGTCAGCTCCACCAGGCGCGCGGAGCGCAGCGGCGGGAGCGCGTGAAAGCCGACCGCGGAGCCGCCGGGGTCGAGCGCGGCGAGCGAACCGGTGGCGACGCAGATCGCCTGCGGGGCTCCCTGCAGCGGCGCGTCGGGCTCCTCGCCCGCGGTCAAGTCGAGAATCAGGAACGGGCTGGCAAGCCCTTGTGCCTCGAGCGGATCGGCGGCCGCCCAGCCCGCATCCCCGGCGGCCTGCCGGAGCTCGAAGGCGAGCGGCGTCTCACCCGCGATCACGACCAGGCCGTCGCCGCCGCCGGCGGCCTCAGGTTCGGGGTCGGGCGGGCGGTACGGGCCCGAGGAGGGGTACTCGTAATAGCCGCGCCCGGACTTGCGGCCATGGCGTCCGGCGGCGACGGTCTTGACCGTGATCGGTGACGGGCGCCAGCGCGGCTCGCCGAAGCTCTGCTCGTAGAACGAGCGCGAGACGTCGAGCCCGACGTCGACTCCGACCAGGTCCATGAGCTCAAACGGCCCCATCCGGAAGCCGCCGCCAAGCCGGCACGCCCGATCGATCTCCGGCACCGTGGCGATCCGCTCCCGCAGCAGCCCCAGCGCCTCGAGCCCGAACGGGCGGTTGCAGCGGTTGACGAGGAAGCCGGGCCCGTCCACCGCGTCGATCACGTGCTTGCCCATCGCCTCGCCGGCGGCTCTGGCCACGGCGAGCGCCCGCGGCGAGGAGTCGGCGCCGGCCACGACCTCGAGCAGGCGCATCAGCGGGGGAGGGTTGAAGAAGTGCATGCCGACCACCCGCTGGTGGCCCCTCGCCGCGTCAGCGAGCGCAGTCACCAATAGTGAGGAGGTGTTTGTGGCCAGCACGCACTCCTCCGAGACGACAGCCGAGAGGCGCTCGAACAATCCGCGCTTGACCTCGAGGCGCTCCGGGGCGGCTTCGATCACCAGCTCGCACGGAGCGAGCTGGTCGAGCTCGGGGGCGGGCTCGAGCAGCGCCTGCGCCTCGGCTGCGTCCTGCTCGCTCCACCGTCCCCGGGACGCGCCGCGCTGCAGCTGATCCTCGATCCGCTGCACGCCGCGCTGCAGCGCCTCGGGGTCCGGATCGTGGAGCAGCGTGCGCGCGCCGGCCAGGCAAGCGAGCTGGGCGATCCCGGCGCCCATCGTCCCGGCGCCGGCGACGCCGATCACCTTCGGCGCTGGAGCCTGCGCGGCGGCGTCGTGGGGGCGCTCGCTCATGCGCCGCCGCCCGGCTAGGACGGCACGAGCGCGTTGATCTGAGTCAGCGCCCGCCCGATGATCAGCTTCTGGATCTGCGAGGTGCCCTCGTACAGGGTCGTGACGCGCACGTCACGGAAGTAGCGCTCGACGGGGTGGTCATCCACGTACCCCGAGCCCCCGTGGACCTGGATCGCCGTGTTGGCGCAGTTGACCGCGGCCTCGGTCGCGTAGAGCTTGGCGATCGAGGTCTCGGTCGTACTCGGCTTGCCGCTGTCCTTGAGGTAGCCGGCGCGGTAGACGAGCATCCGAGCGGCGTCGGTCTGGACCTTCATCTCGGCGAGCATCGCCTGCACGAGCTGGAAGCTGGCGATCGGACGCCCGAACTGCTGGCGTTCCTTGGCGTAGCTGACCGACTGCTCCACGCACCCCTGGCAGATCCCGACGCACCCCGCGGCGACGCTGTAGCGCCCCGAGTCCAGCGAGGTCATCGCGATCTTGAAGCCGTCGCCCACGGTCCCGAGGATCGCGTCCTCGGGCACCTCGCAGTCGCTCAGCGAGATCGACGCGGTGTCGGATGCCCGCAGACCCATCTTGTGGTGGATCTCCTGCGGCGCGAAGCCGTCGTTGCCATCGGTCTCGACCAGGAAGCACGCCAGCCCGCGGTGCCGGGTGGGTGGGTCCAGATCGGGATCGGTCTGGGCGAAGATCATCGCCAGCTTGGCGTGGTTGCCGAGCGAGATCCACATCTTGGCGCCGTTGATCACCCAGCCAGACTCCGTGCGCTTGGCGCGGGTGCGCTGGTTGGCGGCGTCCGAGCCCGTGTCGGGCTCGGTCAGCCCGAAGCAGCCCAGCCACTCGCCCGAGCAGAGCTTCGGCAGGTAGCGCTGCTTCTGCTCCTCGGTGCCCCAACGCAGGATCGCCGAGCACACCAGCGAGGTCTGGACCGAGATCACCGTCCGCATCGCCGAGTCGCCGCGGCCGATCTCCTCGACGATCAAGCCGTAGGTCAGATAGTCCAGCCCGGCGCCGCCGTACTCGCGGGGCACGATCGCCCCGAGGTAGCCCTGGGCTGCGATCTTCTGGACCAGCTCGGGGTCAAAGCGCTCGTTGCGGTCGTTCTCTCGCGCGCGCTCCACGATCTCGTTCGACGTGAACGCCCTCGCCGTCTCGCGGATCAGGAGCTGCTCGTCTGTCAGGTCGAAGTCCATGCGCGGCACGCTACATGAGCGTGCCGTGGGCCGAACAGCAGGCCGGCCCCCGCCGCTGGGCGGGGGCCGGACCTGAGCAGCTGCCCCTTACAGCTGCGCCTCCCAGTGTCAGCCGGTCGGCAGCGAGGACAGCGGCGGCTGCGTGACGTCGATAGTCACTGGCGCCGAGGCGCCACCGACGTTCACCTTGCCACCGATGATGCGAGCCCGGAACTCCTTGGTCCTGGCGGTGCCGAATGTCCAGCCGAACTGGAACGTCGATCCGCTGTGTACGACCTGGACCTCGACCGTGTGCCAGTCGCTGTCCTTGCCGAACTTCTGCAGGTAGACGACGTGGCCGGACTTGTCAGGGGACACGTTGCCGGTGAAGGTGATGTGGCCGCCGACCGTCGACGTCGACGAGCTCGCCGTCAACGTGACGACGTCCTGCACGCCCTCGAACAGGACCGCGCTCTCGCGGGCGGGTGCGAAGGTGGTCCGCACCTGGTAGAGGTCGTTGTGCGTCGAGGTGAGGTTGGCGAAGTTGTACTCACCGTTGCCGCCGGTCGTCGTGGACGCGACCTCGTGGAACTGGGTGTTGCCCGGCTCGCGGGCGAACAGGCTGACGCTCGTGTTCGGCTCGGGCGTGGTGGGGCCCGACTGATCCAGCGTGCCCGAGATCGTGTACGGCGAGCCGTTGGGGACGATCGCGTCGGAGGTGTTGATAGTGAAGTCAGGCTGCTGGGCCTGCTGGATCACGATCGACACCGGGTCAGACGCGCCGGCGGTGTTGCGCCGGTCGCCGGGGAAGAGGACACGCACATTGCGCTCCCCGGCCACCCGCCAGGCGTACGCGATCTGGTAGTTGGCGCCCGGACCGACGACGCCGCGCTTGAGCGTGGTCCAGTCATCGCCCGAGTCGCGCTGGGCCTGGAGCAGGACAACGCTACCGGCGTGGTCAGGGGTCAGGTGACCCGAGAACGTGATCGGGTGACGGGTCAGCCCGTTGGTGGTGCTGGCGGCCAGACTTACCAGCGCCGCGACGCGCTCGTGCACGGTGCGGCTGTGGCTGAGCCCGGGACCGCGCACGTACCAGCTGCGGTTGGTCTCGACCACGCCCTCCTGGCGGATGAACTCGTAGCGGCCCGCCGAGTCGGTCTTGGTCGTGCCGATCAGCGAGAAGCTCGGGTTCGGGTTGATGCGGTGATACAGCTGGATGGGCTGGCCGGCGCTGTTCGGACCCTTGAGCTGGCCGAAGATCAGTACCGCCTCGCCGGCGATGATGTGATGCGGAACGGCGTGGATCGTGAGCCCGTGGTTGTGCCTGGGCGCCGCCCCGGCGACCGCTGGAGTTACAGCACAGGCGAGCGCGGAAAGCGCGCACGCGAGCACCGTTAAACGAAGACGCATGAAGCCTCCTGTTTGTTTGGATAGGCCTCCGCCGGCTTCCGGCCCGCGCTTAGCGGTGGCGAGTTGTTCGCCCCCATGAACACGGTGTCAGTGCGGGAAGTTGCGGTGCCTGCCGTCACGCGGGTGGCACTCGTGCGTTCAGCCGCGGCCCGGCGGTACTCGTGGTTAGACTCGTGTCGGTGGATGCGTTCGCGATCGTGCTGCTGGGCGCCCTCGCGGCTCTGATCCTGTGGGTCTGGCTGCTGGGCAAGTACTTCCCGGGCTCTGGTCTCGAGCAGCTGGGGATGCGCTCGGCGCGCGAGATCACCGAGCAACGCGAGGAGCTCGAGGCCGAGGATCTGAGCCAGATGCTCGCTGCCCACAACGAGCGCCGTCGCCGGCGGGGCAAGCCCGAGGTGACGGTCGCCGACCTCGAGTTGCAGGTGGTTCAGGACCTCAACCAGGTGCGGCGCCGACGCGAGGACTACCTCGCCGACCGCGATCTCGACGAGCTGCTCGAGGCTACGAACGCCCGCCGGCGTGACCGCGGACTGCCGGAGCGGACCCGGGAGGAGGTCCGGCGGGAGTTCGGCGGTCGGCCGGAGCGCAAGAGCTGAGATCGGCTCCGGCGTTGGTGCGCTGCTGAGAGCCCGGAGTGCGATGGCCCGTTGTCTGATCATCGGCTGCGGCTGCCGGGGACTGTCGCTCACGCGTGAGCTGCGCAACCGCGGCCACGCGGTTCGCGGCACGACCAGGCACGCCGCCCGGCGCGCCGAGATCGAGGCCGCGGGAGCCGAGCCGTTCGTCGGTGACCCCGACCGGGTGGCCACACTCGGGCCCGCGCTCGACCACGTCGGCGTTGCCTGCGTGCTGCTCGGATCGGCGACCGGCCCGCGCGAGCAGCTCGAGGCGCTTCACGGCACGCGGCTCGAGATGCTGCTCGAGCGGATGCTGGACACCACCATTCGGGGCGTTGTCTACGAGCACGCGGGAACGGTTGCGCCCGAGGTACTTCAAGCCGGAGTGGCCCGGGTCCGTCACGCCTGCGAGCGCTCGCTGATCCCCTACGTCCTGTTGAGCGCCGATCCCGGCAACTACCAGGCCTGGCCAGACGCCGCGAGCGCGGCGGTGCAGCAGCTCCTGCGCTGATCGGTGTCATCCGCGGCCGCCACAGCCGGTCACCCTTAGGTGATTAGCGCACCAATTCGATCGAATAAATCGGCCACGATCCTAGCCGTGGCCCCCCAGATCAGCTGTCCGTCGACGCGGTAGGTGTCGGTCCGGATCGGGATCCCGTGCCGGATCAGCCGCCGGCGGGCGTAGCCGGCGAGCAAGTCCGCGAGCGTCAGCTCGAGCACCTCGGCGACCTCGAGCGGGCTCAGCCTCCACGCCTGGCCGGGCTCGATCAGTCCGACGAAGGGGTAAACGGCGTAGCCGGTGGCGATCGTCGGGGTGGGCTGTAGCGCGCCGATCACGTCCACCGCCTCGGGCGGCAGGCCGATCTCTTCGTGGGCCTCGCGGAGCGCTGTGGCCGCGAGGTCGGCGTCGGTCTCGTCGTGGCGGCCACCCGGGAACGAGACCTCTCCCGGATGGCGGCGCAGGTCGTCGCGCCGCTTGGTGAACACGGCGTGCAGCTCACCAGAATCGATGTACAGCGCCACGAGGACCGCCGCATCGGTGCGCCCGCGCACATCGAGCTCCACAGCGTCCTGGGGGCTCAACAGCACGCTGCGCAGATCGCTTCTCAGCGTTCCGTCGAGCGGCGGCATCGGCTGACTATATTGGCGAGCATGGAGGCGCTGATCGTGGTCGACGTGCAGAACGACTTCTGTCCCGGCGGCGCACTCGCGGTGGCCGAAGGCGACGCCGTGATCGAGCCCATCAACCGCCTGGCGCGCAGCTTTCCGTTCGTCGTCGCCACGCGAGACTGGCACCCTCCGGATCACCGCTCGTTCGCCGCCCAGGGCGGCCCCTGGCCCGAGCACTGCGTCCGCGACACGCCGGGGGCCCAGATCCACGAAAAGATCGACTCGAGCCTGTTTGACGCGGTGATCGACACCGGCCGCACGCGAGATCAGGAGGGATATTCGGGCTTTGCGGACACCGAGCTCGAGCGTTTGCTCGGCGAACGGGAGATCGACGCCGTGCACGTCACCGGGCTCGCACTCGACTACTGCGTGAAGGAGACCGCGCTCGACGCCAAGCGTGCCGGGTTCGACGTGATCGTGCACCGCTCCGCGACCCGAGCGGTCGAGGTCAAGCCGGGTGACGCCGAGCGCGCCGTGGACGAGCTGCGCGCCGCCGGCGTGTCCGTCGTGGAGTGAGCTCCGATGCCGGTGCGCTGAGCTCTCAGCTCAGCGGGTTGAACAGCATCCCGGTCGGAACCTTGGGGAAGAAGTAGGTCGACTTGGGGGGCATGCTCTCGCCGGTGGCGGCGACCTTCTGCACCCGCTCGATCGGGGTCGGAGCCATCAAGAACGCCGCGTCGTAGTCGCCGCCCGCCACGAGATCGAGCGCCTGGTCGAAATCCCGCGCGTAGCCGAGGCCGCCGAGGTGGTCGATGTCGTCGTCGGTCATCCCGAGCGCCTGCTTGAGGATCAGCGCTTCGAGCACCGCGGTGTCGAGCCGCCGGTACGGCTCGGCCCGATCGGGAAGCGCGGCATCGGCGATCGCCGTCGTCTTCAACGTGAGCATGAACGGCTTGTGGAAGTGGGAGTCGATGTACCCGATCCGGATCGGGTCACCGGACGCGGGCGCGAGCTGTGCGGGGTCCGGAAGCTCCTCGACCTCGAAGTCGCGGCGCAGCGCGGCGGCGAGCGACTCCTGCTGGTCGGGTCGCAGGCCGCGTACGAGCCGGTGGGTCGGGAACACGGTCAGACCCGGGTCCTGCAGCGCGACCAGGCACATCAGCACGTAGCGATGGGGGCCCTCGCCCCCGATCTCCTCGGCGTACACGCGAGCCGTCTCATAGCGGTGATGACCGTCGGCGATCAGGAGCTCGGTCCCCTCGAGCGCGCTGGTTACCGCCGCGATCGCCTCGGGCCCCTGCACGCGTCCGAGGCGGTTGACGGTGCCATCGTCGTCGGTCGTCTGCGCCCACGGCTCGGCCGGCGTGAGCGCACTCCAGGCCGCGCCCTCCGGGTCGGAGTAGAGCGAGAAGATGGGAGACAGGTTCGTCGCGGTGGCGCGGGTCAGGCGCAGGCGGTCCTCTCTCGGCCCGGGGTGGGTGCGCTCGTGCGGCCTGATCCGTCCGGCGCCGTATTCGTTCACGCGCACGCGCGCGAAGAATCCCCGGCGGGTGCGGCGCCTGCCGTCCGGTCCGGTGTAGTCCTGCTCCAGCGTCCACAACGCGGGCTGCTCGTCACGGACGATCACGCCCTCATGGCACCAACTGTCCAGCAACGCCGCCGCGAGCTCGTAGCGATCCTCGCCGCCTTCGGGGAGATCGACCCTGACGACGTTGTACGGCGAGCGGGCCAGCAGCTCGGCTCGCTGGGCGGCGTCGATCACGTCGTAAGGAGGAGCGACGACGTCCTGCAGGCCGCCGGTCTTCTGGGGGTCGTAGCGGAGCGCTCGCAGCGGCTGGATCTCGGCCATCGAGCGCCCGAGGCTACAGGCCGGAGGCCGCGGATCGATTAAGCTTCCCTACCACGCGCGGGGCGTGGCGCAGCCTGGTAGCGCGCCTGCTTTGGGAGCAGGAGGTCCCCGGTTCAAATCCGGGCGCCCCGATCGACGTCAAACGCTTGAGCCCGTTACGCCTAGTCGCGGGTAATGACGAGGCGGAGCTCTCGGCCGACCGCCGCGCCGACCCGCTCGGCCTCGGACGCAAGCGCTTTCGCGGCGACCGGGCGGCCCTCCGCGAACAGGCTGACCTCAAGCTGCTCGCCCTCGAGCTTCCATACGCCGACCGCCCGGCCGCCCGCGATCACGACAGGGGAGATCCAGCCTGCGGTTCGGCTGACGTTCCCGCGGCGGTGCGCCGCGAGGATCCGGGTGTCGCCGGTGCCCTGGCCGAGCACGTACTGGTCAAATCCGGCCAGTAGGCGCACGCTTCGGGCCGGTGCCGTGGCGCAGAGCTCGTCGAGGTCCGCCGCCAGCGCCAGGCACGTCTCACCCTCCACATCGACAGCGACCAGCAGGTCGTCGACGAGCTCGAACCAGCGTCGCACATCGGCGGCCTTTCACGCCTCGCGCGCGAGCCAGGCGTGAAAGGTCCTGATCGTGGCGGGGCCGTAGGCGCGCAGATAATCGGGGATCGCCGTCTGTGCCGCCTGGTCGACCGGCGGCAGCCCGTTCCAATCCGGCAGCCACGTGTCGGGGCGGGTGAACGTGACCCGCCCGCCGCGGCTGGGTCCGTTACAGAGATGACCCATCCAGGCCAGCGGCTTCAGCACGCCGCCCCAACCGGAGCGCAGGTGCTCCTCGAGGTCGCGATTGCCGGTTCGCTGCGCGATCTCCTCGATCAGCTCCTCCCGGCCGAGCACGCGCCCATCGAGCGCGGTGCGGACTGCTTCGATCAGGACCTCGAGCTCCGCCGGTCCGAGGCCGAACGATCGGCGCCAGATGGGGCGCTCCCACCTGCGGCTGGTGGCTAGCAGCGCCAGCAGCGCTCCGGCCTGCTCGGCCTCGAGCAGATGCAGCGTGCCCCGCATCGCCCACGTCCGCATCAGGGTTCGATCGGCGATCGCGGCGGCTCCGTCGCCCGGCCTGGAAGCACGCCGTCGAAGCGCGATCGCGAGCTCGGCCGAGGACGGGACCTGCGCCTGCGCGCCAACCATCGCCCGGACCGTGTCAGCGATCCCCAGTGACCCGACCGGATGCAGCAGCTGGCGACGCATCCTCCAGGCCAGCACTTGACCGATCCCCAGGCTGGCGATGGGCTTTCGATCGGCGGTCGGCATCGAGCCGCGAGCCTAGCCGCCGGACAGGTCGGGTCAGGAGCGCCGCTTCGGCGTCGCCGTCGCCTGCACGCGCGAGCGCCGCGCTGAAAATCCTGTCGGAAAGTGAGCGAGCAGACGGGCGAAAATCCCCTTCAGTGTCTGCTTTCCGTACGGGTGCGAACCGTCGTACATCGTCAGCACCGCGATCGAGACGCGCGCGCAGCCCCTGGCCAGGAGGGCGACCTGGTGGTCGAGGCGCACATCCGCAATCACCGGCGAAGCGACCGTCACCGAGATCAAGCATGTCGTCCGGGTACGCGCCGCCTCCTTCGTGGTTTTGGTCAACACCCTCAAGAGTGATCGGTCGATGCGCGACCAGCGGATCCACACGATCGGCCTGCAGAGCGACACGTATCCGAAGGCTACATTCACGCTCTCGGCTCCCATCGCGCTTCCGGCTAGCGCGCTGACCGGCCACGTGGTCCACGCGTCGGCCACCGGAGTGTTCGACATCCACGGCACCTCCAGACGCGAAACCCTGCCGCTGCAGATCAGCCTGTCGAATTCGACGATCGAGGCCGTGGGGTCGCTCACCTTCCCCTGGAACGAATTCAACATGACGGCCCCGAGTGTTGGTGGGTTCGTGAACGTCACCAACAAGGCGACGATGGAGTTCGATCTGCACCTCCGCCGCCCCTAGCCCACGACGCCCAAGCCCTCGCGTTTACTCTCATCCCGAGCCCCCGTAGCTCAGCTGGATAGAGCGACGGCCTTCTAAGCCGTGGGTCGCAGGTTCGAGTCCTGCCGGGGGCATCGATGTTTCACCTGGTTTGAGGATCGCGACCTCCGGGGGCGGACTTCGGCGTGGTCGCCGTCGTCTGCCGGCCGTCATGAGGTCTCGCCAGCCGACGAATCCGATCACGCGCCGGCCTGTGCGCGCTACTGGCGCCGGGGTCACGCTGGTAGATTCAGTTGCTGCACGGTGGGCGTAGCTCAGCTGGTAGAGCTCCTGGTTGTGGTCCAGGCGGTCGGGGGTTCGAGTCCCCTCGCTCACCCTCCGAAGAAAGTGTTATTTAGCAGGGCTTTTGGTCGCCAGTTGGCGCACCCCATTGGCTAGGCGGCCCGACTATGTACCACTTCTATGTACCACTCGGCCGGCAAACCGTCGTCTGGTCGCAGTCGCGCCCGGTGGGCGGTCAACGGCACGAGGCGATCTTGCACGCGCAGGGATCAGCGACCTGGGGGTGGGCTACGCCGCGCGTAACGTCCGCGCATGGGACGACATCGCCGAAGCCCTCGACGCGTTCACGGTGATTGAGACCACCAGCGAGCACGTCCACCGCTCGCCAAGTCCAGCGACTCCTGGCCAGCAAGCACCAAGGGGGACGGAAGGTCCCCGACCTGCTCATCGCTGCCGCCGCAGAGGCATCGAGGCTAACCGTTCTGCACTACGACTCGGACTTCGACCAGATCGCAGCCGTCACGGGACAGCCCACCCAATGGGTGCTCCCCGCTGGCTCAATCGACTGACCCGGGCACGCCGACGGCCGGTGTCGCTTCAACGGAGCCGGGGTCCGGAGACCCCGGTGACGCGCCCGAAGGGACGGTCGCCGTCGCCAAATAGTTGACGCTTCAACGGAGCCGGGGTCCGGAGACCCCGGTGACGACGGGGATGGATCGACCGGAGCTGCGGGCCTTCCCCGCTTCAACGGAGCCGGGGTCCGGAGACCCCGGTGACGAGTAGCTGCGGGGTGAGGAAGTCCATCTGCTGCCAGCTTCAAC
This sequence comes from Solirubrobacteraceae bacterium, assembly GCA_050997795.1. GTDB lineage: Bacteria > Actinomycetota > Thermoleophilia > Solirubrobacterales > Solirubrobacteraceae > Palsa-465. The sequence continues at coordinate 20,489 of JBPCQU010000174.1, forward strand.
GGAGCCGGGGTCCGGAGACCCCGGTGACGCGCCGCCGACGGTTGGGAGCGGCGCGCGTTGCTGCGGCTTCAACGGAGCCGGGGTCCGGAGACCCCGGTGACAGGTCCGCCAGCCAATCTATGACACCCTGCTCACTCGTGCTTCAACGGAGCCGGGGTCCGGAGACCCCGGTGACGGGTTTTGCAGGCGCCGCCGCCCATCAGCGCACCTCGCTTCAACGGAGCCGGGGTCCGGAGACCCCGGTGACCAGCCGACGCAGCAGCCGCCACCCAGTGAGGATCTTGGCGCTTCAACGGAGCCGGGGTCCGGAGACCCCGGTGACCGGACCGGCAGGCCCCACGGGACCGCCGGGTGTTGGTGCGCTTCAACGGAGCCGGGGTCCGGAGACCCCGGTGACGAGGCATGTAACCGCCGCAGTCCTGCGCGACGAGCTTGCTTCAGCGGAGCCGAGATCCGGAGACCCCGGTGACAAGGACGACGACGCGCCGCTACCAGGCCGGGCCCTCGAGCTTCAACGGAGCCGGGGTCCGGAGACCCCGGTGACGCGCGGCGCGAGCCCAACCCCGACCGAAGAGTTCGACGCTTCAACGGAGCCGGGGTCCGGAGACCCCGGTGACAGCGTGAAACAGGGTGTGAGCAACCACGAACGCGACAGGCTTCAACGGAGCCGGGGTCCGGAGACCCCGGTGACTCAACGTCGCTGGTACCGATCATCGGCTGTGGCAGCAGCTTCAACGGAGCCGGGGTCCGGAGACCCCGGTGACCTCCACACGCCAGACAGGCGCTGACAATGCTGAGCGCGCTTCAACGGAGCCGGGGTCCGGAGACCCCGGTGACGCTAGCCCGCACCTTCCCGGTAACGATCGCCTGAAGCAGCTTCAACGGAGCCGGGGTCCGGAGACCCCGGTGACGCGATGTTTGCGCTTCCTGTCGCGATCGGGTACAGCGCGCTTCAACGGAGCCGGGGTCCGGAGACCCCGGTGACGCCACGAATACAACGTTCCGGCGACCTTGGTGAAGCTTCAACGGAGCCGGGGTCCGGAGACCCCGGTGACCAGGGCGTGGAGTCCGGAACCGCCGCGGTGGGCGAACGCTTCAACGGAGCCTGGGGCTGGAGACCACGTTGACAAGGCTCAAACGCTGCGGCCGCGAGCGGCGTCGGGCTTCAACGGAGCCGGGGGCCGGAGACCCCGGTGACTCCGCCTCGAAGAGGGAGGTGCAAAGCCTGTCCAAGCTTCAACGGAGCCGGGGTCCGG
>JBPCQU010000217.1:0-5288 GCA_050997795.1 Solirubrobacteraceae bacterium
GCGGGAGCGGTCCGACAGCGGCTCGAGTTGGCGCACGACCGATGGCGGGCGGGCGCGCCGGCGCGCCTGCACCGTCAACCAGTCGAGACGCAGGCCGGGGAACTCGTCCCGCACTCCGGGCTCGACAAACCCCGCCGCCGGGCTCAGCGGAACCGGCTCGATCACCGCGGAGGTGAGGCCCCGCGCAGCAGCGCCTGCACCCGCGGCGCGAGCGCCGTAGGTGATTGCCACTGCTCGCCGATCAGCCGGTCCTGCACGATCCCACCACGATATGCGAGCTCGGCCATCGGGCAGATCGCGACGCCGTACAGACCTGCGATCGATCCGTCACGGTCGTAGGCGACCGGAATCGTCCAGTGGTGGGCGCGGATCGCCGCAGCCGTCGACGCGTGACTGCCCCCCACGGCCACGGCGGCGAACTGGACCGAGCCCGGCCGGAACCGGACCGAGAGCTGCTGTAGCGCATCGACCTGGCGCTCGCAGCTGCCCGAGCCGACCACGAAGAACGAGAGCACGAGCGGCCGGGCGCCGGCGATCAGGCAGATGTTGAGCGCGCGCGGGTCGTGGCGAGCCCGCGTGCACGGAGGATCGAGGTTCGGATCCCCGTTGAGGTTGGTGTTCGCGAGCGGCGCGGCGAAGAAGTGAAGCCGCTGGCCGGGCGGAACGCCGGTGGTGCCGACGCCGTTGGTAGCGAACTGGTAGATCGAGATCGCCACCACGAGCACGAGGCCGAAGATCCCGATCATCCAGCGGTACCGACGGGTGTCGATCGCCGGGCGCGGCAGCTCCGAGCGCGGGGAGGCCGAGCGGAGCTGGTCCGCGCGGGAGTCCCCGGTCAGACGGGCGCTCGCGCGGTCGGGGTCGAGGCGGGTCAGCAGCTCCTCGGCGTCCTCGGGCGGCTCGGCGCGCCCGGCCTCAAGTTCGCCCTCGGGCGGCTCGGTGCCGTCCGCGTCGGGGGGCTCGCTCACGCCACCCGCGGCCGGCTCCGGCGCCGGCTCCCGGCCGCCGAGGCGCGGGCGGCGACCAAGCGCACGCACTGCAGCGCGCCACGCTCGGACAGCGAGAGCACCGCGGGCAGCACCAGCAGCACCCCCCCGAGCGACACCGAGAGGTCGACGAGCGTCACGAGCCCGAAGTCGCGCAGCATCGTGATGTTGGAGAAGACGAGCACGCCGAAGCCGGCGATCGCCGTGACTCCAGAGGCCAGAACAGCCGCGCCGGTGGACCGGTACGTACGCGCCAGCGCGAGCTGCAGGTCGTGGCCGGCGGCGCGCTCCTGGCGGAAGCGCTCGGACAGCAGCACGCTGAACTCGGTCGAGATCGCGATCACGAGCGTTCCGAGCGTCGCCGACATCGGGTTCAGCGGGATTCCGATCAAGAACAAAATCAGCGCCGACCAGCCGGTCGCGAGCGCGATCGGGATCATCGGCACGAGCGCCCTACCCGCGGCGCGGAAGACCAGCAGCAGCACGACCCCAACCGCGATCAGGCCGGCGAGCAGAGTCAGCAGCCGGTGGCCGGCCGACGACAGCGCCCCGCTGGCCTCGGCGGCGAGCACGGGTAGACCGGCGAGCTGCGCGGTGACCCCCGGAGGGGGGTGCAGCCGCGAGCGCATGTAGCCGATCACCCGCTCCTGGCGCGAGAGCGGCATCAACCGGATCCCGAACGCGAGCGTCGCCTCGCGGTGGTCAGGCGTGATCACCGCCTGCGAGAAGTAGGTCGGCACAGCCCCCAGCAGCTGGTTGATCTGGGTCCGGGTGAGAACCGGGCGCTGACTCGATTGGCTGCCGGTCGAGAACAGGTCGGGCAGCGACAGCGCCGGGCACAGCGTGGAACGGGCGCAACCGCGCTCCTCAACGTAGCCGTAGTGGCGCAGCAGCTCGTTCTCGTAGCTGATCATCCACGCCACCGTCCTCGGCGTCGCCACGTTGGCGCCCCGGACGGTGACATCGATCTCACCGGAGACCCCGGTGACCCGCTCGAGCGTGCGCAGGTTGCGCAGCGCCGGCATGTTGCTCGGGACGAGCTTGGTCACGTCTGACTGCACGGCGGTCTGAGTGTCAGCGATCCAGCCGACGAGCGCGAGCACCGCCGCCAGCGCGAGCACCCGACCGGGGCGGCACATCACGGCGCCGATCAGCCGTCCGGGGGCCAAACGCCGGCCGCGGTCGTCCGCGTGCGGGAGCGGGGGGCGTCGGGGGCGTGAGCGCCGCCGCTGCAGTGGCGTCAACGCCCGCCGGCGCGCGTCGGCGACGATGTCGGCGGCACCGCGGAACGAAGCGCCGATGACGCCTCCGTCACGCTCGCCCAGGACCAGAGCCGCCGAGCCCGCGGTCAGCGCGCACGCGAGCGCGACCGCGATCCCGACCACGAGCAGCAGACCGAAGCCTTGCACCATCGGCACGGGCGAGAGGAGCAGGACCAGAAAGCCCGTCGCGGTCGCCAGCGCCGCGGTGGCGATCGTCGGCGCCACGCGCCCCGCCGCCTGCGCCACGGCCCGCTCGGCGCTGCGGGCGCCCTGGCCCTCCTCGGCGGCCTGCCTGGCTTCCTGCGCCCGAGCCTGGAACTGGATGCCGTAGTCGACCGCGAGCCCGATCAGGATCGGGAGTACCGCGATCGAGGCCATCGTGAGCCCCGCGCCGAGCGCCGCGAGCAGACCGAACGTGATCCCCGCGGCGGCGAGCGCGATCGCGAGCGGGAGCAGCCGCAGGCGGTTGCGGAACACGATCAGCAGGGTGGCGGCCATCACGAGCAGCGCCGCGATCAGCAGGCCGGCGATCGAGCCCGTGATCTGCGAGGCGAGGTCACCCAGCACGACCGGGACGCCGGTGACGGTGTACGTGCCGCCGTAGGCCGAGCGGAAGATCGGCATCTTGATCGCCTGGCGGATCCACGAGATGGCCTGCGCCTGCTGGGCGTCTGAGAGCGAGGACCGCAGGCGGATCTGGATCAGGGCCGAGTTTGCGGTCGGGAACAGGTAGGCGAACCGCGCCTTGGGCTGGTTCACGCCACGGGTCTGGTCAAACACGATCTGCGGGATGAACTGCGGCGAGTCGATCGACGGCAGCGCGGTGATGCCCGAGCTGACCGCGAGCTCCTCGAGTGACTGCATCTGCTGCTGGTACTCGAGCTGGCCGGCCGCTCTTGCCTCCGTGGCCGCCTTCTTGGCGCTCATCCCGCGCCCCCGCGCGAGCTGATACGCGCTGGCCTCGGCGTTCTTGACCGAGGCGCCGACGCCCTGCAACATCGCCTGGATCTGGGTGTTCACGGCCGCGACAGCGCGATTGAGGAACGTTCCCGGTCCGTAGACGACCTGAGCCGGTCTGTACTTCGCCAGGTGCCCGCAGGGACTGTTCGGACCGCCGTATGGCGCGTGCGTCCCGCCCTGGGCGGGGGTGAAGGCACGCAGCGTCTGGTTGGGAACCACGTACTCGCCGGCGAAGCACGCCTCGAGCTGGGTGAGGGTCGCGAGGTCCTTGGTCTCCACCAGATCGGTCAGCGGCTCGTGGATCAGGACGATGACCGGGTCGTCTCCGAAGTGGCGCTGGTCCTCGGCGGTCGCGCGGTAGCTGGCGGAGGACTTGCCGACAAACGTGTCGGTGCCGGCCGAGGGCTTGAGCCCGAGCGACAGCAGACCTCCGCCGAGCGCGAGCGCAAGCACGATCCCGATCGTCAGGACCGCCCTTCGGGAGGCGGCTCCGGCGAGCCGCTCGAACCTGTCGCGGACCCTCATCGAAGCGTCAGGCTAGCGGTGGAGAACGATCTCAGGCGCCGATCGCCACGCCGCGCCGGCGGCCTCGTCAGTCCATCGTCAGCGGGCCCTGCGACTCGCCCGACAGGAACTGCCTGATGAACGGGTTCTCGGAGTTCAGCATGTCCTCCGCCGGCCCGGCCTCGACCACCCGCCCCTTCCAGAGGACGTTGATGTAGTCCGCCACCCGGCGCGCGCTCATGATGTCGTGGGTGATCACGCAGAAGGTCGGCAGGTGCTCCTTCTGCTTCTCCTTGGCGTCGGCCATCATGTCGCGGTGAATCTCGAGGATCAGCTCGCCGAGCAGCGCCGTGCGGACGGGGTCGAGCCCCGAGTCGGGCTCGTCGAACAGCAGGATGTCGGGCTCGAGCACGAGCGCGCGGGCGAACCCGGCGCGCTTGCGCATGCCGCCGGAGAGCTCGTTGGGCATCAGGCTCCGGGCGTTCCCAAGTCCGACCTCGTTGAGCCGGTGCATGACGATCTCCTCGACCTCGTCCTCGCCCTTCTCGGTGTGCTGTCGCAACGGGAAGGCGACGTTGTCGAAGATCGGCATCGAGCCGAACAGCGCCCCGTCCTGGAACAGCAGCCCGAACTTCTTGCGCATCTCGAACAGGTCATCGTCGGGCATGTTCGGAACCGACTCGCCATGCACGAGTACGTCACCGGAATCCGGGTAGAGCAGGCCAACCATGTGCTTGATGCAGACCGACTTCCCGGTGCCCGACGGCCCGATGATCATCGAGACCATTCCCTCGGGTAGCCCCATGTTCAGCCCACGCAGGATCTGGTTGCGCCCAAACGCCTTGTACATGTCGATGAACTCGACCGCGTCGGGACGGCCGGACGGATAGACCTTGTAGGTGTGCCACTTGTACTCGTCATCGGAGCTGCCGCTGGGGGGCTCGGGGCGCGGCGGAGCCTCGTCAACCACTGAGACGCGCGAGCCTCCGCGCTCGCTCTCGGCCTCGGACTCCTCGTGCTGGCCGGCCTCCGAGCCGGACCGCTGGGCCTGTTCGGCCTCCTCTCCGGCCGGTGTGTCCCGGATCTCGCCGCCTTCGGGCGCTGCGCTCTTGATCCCCTCTTCGCGCTCTTGCGGCGACAGATCGATCTCGGCGCCGCGGGCGGCGGCGTTGTGCTCCTCGCTCTGATTGCCGATCTCGCGCGGATCGTTGTCCGCGCGCGCCTGATCCTCTCCGCCCTGAGCGTCCTGGACGCCGCCGCCGTCCTGCGGCGTGGGCTCCTGCTGTGACCCCTCGCCGCCTCCACCGCGCCGTGATTTGAACTGACCCATTTAGCCTCCGATTGGTGCGCGCGGGTTCGCGCCCCAGAAGAGCTGCGTCCCGAGCATTCCGATGAGATGGACGGCGACGATGTTCAGCACCATCGATTTAGCCGTGGCGGTGCCCACGCCGACCGGGCCGCCGCTGGCGTTGTAGCCGTAGTAGCAGCCGACGAGCACGATCACGATCGCCATGCTCATCGCCTTGATCAAGCTGTATAAGAGATCGGGCGGGTTCTGGAACTGCCAGAAGATGAG
>JBPCQU010000282.1:0-9539 GCA_050997795.1 Solirubrobacteraceae bacterium
CGCCGCACGGCCGACGCCGAAGGGCTGCTCTCGCTGCTGACCGACCGGGTCGACGCGGCGCTGATCCACAGCTGTCCGAAGCTGCGGGCGATCGCCAACTACGCGGTCGGCTACGACAACATCGATCTCGCAGCCGCTGCGGCGCGCGGGATCGCGGTCGGCAACACGCCCGACGTGCTCACCGACGCCACCGCCGATCTCGCGTTCGCGCTGTTGCTCGCGGCCGCTCGGAACCTTCCCCAGGCGGCGGCCTCGGTCAAAGCGGCCGATTGGCTGACCTGGGAGCCGGCCCAGCACCTCGGCTTCAGCGTCCACGGCGCGACACTCGGGATCGTCGGGCTCGGGCGAATCGGGCGCGCGGTCGCCAGGCGGGCCACGGGCTTCGAGATGACCGTGCTCCACACCGGGCGGGGCGGCGTTCCGCTGCTCGAGCTGCTCGCGCGCTCGGACTTCGTCTCCCTGCACTGCCCGCTGACGCCCGAGACCCGGCACCTGATCGACGCCGCTGCGCTTGAGCAGATGCGTCCGACCGCGATCCTGATCAACACCGCCCGCGGACCGATCGTCGATCAAGACGCACTGCGCGTCGCGCTCGCCGAGGGCAAGGTCGCCGGCGCGGCGCTCGACGTCACCGATCCCGAGCCCCTGCCCGCCGACGACCCGCTGCTGCGCGCGCCCAACCTGATCGTCGTCCCCCACATCGGCTCGGCGACGCACCCGGCGCGCGAGCGGATGGCGACGCTCGCGGTCGAGAACCTGCTCGCGGCGCTCGACGGCAAGCCGATGCCCCACCAGGTGGACTGAGAATGCCGCCTACCCGCACAGCCGTCGTCGACATCGGCTCGAACTCCACCCGGCTGCTGATCGCCGAGCTCGAGGACGGCCGGGTGGGCTCCGAGTTCGAGCGCCGCAGCACCGTGACCCGCCTTGGCGCCGGCGTCGATACCGACGGGCGCTTGCGCGACGACGCGATCGAGCGGGTGTTCGCGACGCTTGACGAGTACAAGGCCGAGATCGACCGGCAGCGCTGCGACCGCTGTCTCGCGGTGTTCACGAGCGCCGTACGCGACTCGGCCAACGGCACCGAGTTCGCCACATCCGTCGAGCGGCGCTACGGCCTCGAGCCGCACGTGCTCTCCGGCGACGAGGAGGCGCGGCTGACCTTCCTGGGCGCGACCAGCGAGCGCGACCCTGCCGAGGCGACCCCGACGCTCGTGTTCGACATCGGCGGGGGCTCGACCGAGATGGTGATCGGGGCCGGCGCCAAGGTTTCGTTTCACGCGTCCACCCAGGCCGGCGTCGTGCGTCAGACCGAGCGCCACCTGCACCAGGACCCCCCAGCCGCGTCCGAGCTGCGCGAGCTGGCTGCCGACGTCCGCGCGATCCTGACCGATGCCGTCCCGGCCGACCGGCGCAGGGCAGTCAGCCGCGGGATCGCGGTCGCCGGCACCGCGACCTCACTGGCCGCGATCGCCCAGGACCTCGAGCCCTACGACCCCGAGCGCGTCCACGGCTACATGCTCGACTCCGGCGAGTGCGAGCGAATCCTGGCGCGGCTGGCGGCCCTGGCGCTCCCCGAGCGCCGGCGGGTCAAGGGGCTGCACCCCGACCGCGCGCCGACGATCATCGCGGGCGTGCTGATCTTCGAGCAGGTGGTGCGCCTGTTCGGCCTCGATCGCGTCGAGATCTCCGAACACGACATCCTGCGCGGCGCCGCGCTCGGGCTCGGCGGCTGAGGTTCGCCCGCTGGCTCAGGCCAGGTTGGCGCGCCGCGGGTAGGCGACGCTCGGGTCCGTCAGCACGTTGACCAACGCCGGCCCGCCGGCGGCGAACGCGCGCTCTAGCGCGGGGCGCAGCTCACCGGGCTCGCGGACCAGCTCGCCGTGGCAGCCGAGCGCCTTGACCATCTCGTCGTAACGGGTCTCGGGCCGAAGGTCGGCCGCGACCGAGTACCCGTACAAGAACTCCATCGGATGCTTCTCGAGCGCCCAGATGCCGTTGTTGCCGATCACGCCGACGACCGCCACGCCGTGCCGGGCGAGCGTGTCGAACTCGATCCCCGAGAAGCCGAAGGCGCCGTCGCCGAGCAGCAGGACGACCTGTCGGTCGGGGTGCGCGAGCTTCGCCGCGAGCGCGTATCCGGGACCCGAGCCGAGGCAGCCGAAAGGCCCCGGGTCAAGCCAGCAGCCGGGCCGGTAGGAGTCGACGACGCGCCCGGCGAACGAGACGAAGTCGCCGCCGTCGCCGATCACGATCGCGTCCCGGTCGAGCATTTGGGCCAGCTCACCGTAGATCCGCATCGGATGAAGCGGCGCGCGCGGGTCGGCCAGGTCGGCGGCCTCCCCATCGCGCTTCTCCTGCTCGATCGCCCACAGCGAGGACACCCAGTCCTCGCGCCCGGCCAACCGCGCGCCGCCACCGGTCCGGAGGGCCGCTAGCGTCGCCGGCAGCGCCCCGTAGAGCCCGGCGCTGACCTCGCGCGGGTGGGCGCGCTCGGGCTCGGCGACGTCGATCGCGATCACGTCGGCCTCGGGCGCGAACGCGGCCCCGAAGCCGAGCCGGAAGTCGAGCGGAACGCCGATCACGAGCGCCACGTCGGCCTGCCCGAGGCCGACGCTGCGCGCGCGGGAGAAGAACAGCTCGTGGTCGGCCGGCAGGCACCCGCGCCCGAGGCCGTTGAGAAACACCGGCACCCGCAGCTCCTCGGCGAGCGCGCGCAGCTGCTCCTCGCCACGACGCCAGTAGAGGCCGGTGCCGGCCATGATCACCGGACGCTCGGCGCCCCGCAGCAGCCCGGCGGCCCGGTCAATCTGATTCGAGTCGGCGCCGGCACCGAGCCACGGTTCCGTCAACGGCTTCGCCGGAGCGGGGGCGTCGGCCTCCATGAACACATGGTCGAGCGAGAAGTCCAAGAAGGTCGGTCCCGTATGGGGCGTCAGCGCCTCATGCATCGCGCGCCCAAGCAGCTCGGGGATCTCGGCGGTCCCGTCGGGAGTAGCGGCGAGCTTTACCAGCGGGGCGACGAACGGGACGTGATCGATCTCCTGCAGCGACCCCTGACCCCAGCGAAACGAGGGCGCGCGGCCGCCGAGCACCAGCACCGGCGAGTGATTCTCGCGGGCCGAGGCGATCGCGCTGATCCCGTTTGTGACCCCGGGACCCGCGGTCAGCGCGCAGACACCGAGCGAACGCGTGACCTTCGCCCACCCCTCGGCGGCGAACGCCGCCGTCTGCTCGTGGCGTACGTCGACGATCTCGATCCCCTCGGAGCGGCAGCCGTCATAGATCGAGAACAGGTGGCCGCCCGACAGGGTGAACAGCTTGCTCACCCCTTGGGCGCGCAGCGCTCGGGCGATCAGCCGCCCGCCGTGCTGCCGCGTTTCGGTGCCGGTCTCGGTGGCCACGGCCAAAGACGCTAACACTCAAGCCGCCGCCGTCACCGGCTGCAGCCGCAGGGCGTTGACGATCGCGCCGCCGAGGATGATTATCGCCAGCACGTAGAACCAGGCGAGCATGATCAGCACGAACACGATCGTTGTCCCGAACCGGGCGATCGTCGAGATGTTCGACAGGTAAGCCGGGAATGCGTAGTCGATGACCGCGATCGCGAGCGTCGCGCCGAGTGAGCCCGGCCACACCGCCCGCCACGGCACGTGCCGGTTGGGCACTCGCGAGTAGATCACGGTCAGGCAGCCGAACAGCAGCGCGATGCCGAGCACGAGCGAGCCCGCGTAAACGAACACGGCGACGTGGGCGAGGTCGAACGGGAGATCGTTCACCCCCCCACGCAGGATGCTCTGCGCGGTCGGCACGGCCACGGTGGCGATCATGAACAGGAGCACTACGCCGAGCATCGCCAGGCCGAAGCGCTTCTGCTCGAGCCAGCGGCGCGACGGACAGCCGTAGATACGGGCGAACGCGGTGTCGAGCGCTCCCCAGAACGAGGAGCCCAACCACAGGCTGGCCAGCAGAGCGAGCACACCGGTGCTCGTGGTCGAGTTGGTGATCTGATCCAGCAGCGAATCGAGCGTCTGCTCTGCGGTTCCCGGGAAGACCTCACGCAGATCGTTCAGAACGCTGCTCTGGACCGCCGAGCTCGACAGGATCTGCCCGGCGATGAACAGCCCGAGCAGCGCGATCGGGATGATCCCGAGCAGCATGGTGTAGGCGAGCATCGCCGACAGTCCCGTGATGTTGGCCTCCCAGGCGATGCGCCAGAAGCGCCGCACCGAGCCGGAGACTCGGGAGGGGATGCTCAATCCGTACCCGAGGCGGCGCCGGCGCGCCCGCGCTCACCTACTTGCCTGCGGGCGCCGACTCCAGCCCCGGTCAGCGCGGTCGGCGCCCAGAGCCGCACGTCGATCTGCTTGCCCTTCATCGGGACCGACGCCCGGCGTTCGAACCGGAACCCGGAGTCATGCAGCAGCCGCCGGGTCGCGTCGGTGATCAAGACGTCGTCTCCGGTTTCGCGCGTCGCTGCCTCGACCCGAGAGGCGGTGTTGACCACGTCACCGATCACGGTGAACTCGACCCTGCCTCCGCCCCCCACCGTCCCGGCCACCACCAGGCCCGAGTTGACCCCGATCCCGACGGCGATCCGACCGCGGTACTGCTCTCGTACCAGCTCGACGATCTCGAGCGCGGCAAGGACAGCTCGCGTGGCGTGGTCGTCGTGGTGGTCGGGGGCGCCGAACACCGCCAGTAGCCCGTCACCGAAGAACTTGTTCGCGTGGCCACCGCGACGCAGCAGCGCGGGGACGACGAGCGTCCACAGGTCGTTGAGCAGCGCCACCACCTCGGCGGGCGGCGAGCGCTCGGCGAACGCGGTGAAGTCGCGGACGTCGAGGAACAGCACGGTCACCTCGAGCTCCTCGCCGTCGAGGTCGGCCCCCTCCTTGAGGACGCGTTCGGCGAGCCCCGGATCGACATAGGCGCCGAAAGCCTCGCGCAGGCGCTCGCGCTCGTCGAGTCCCTCGACCATCATGTTGAACGACTGCGCGAGCGTGCCCATCTCGTCGGTGGCGACCACCGGCACCCGCGCCCCGAAGTCACCGGCGCGCACCCGCTCGGTGGCGCGCTGCAGATCGCCCAGCGAGCTCGCGAGCGAACGGACGACGAGCACCACGAGCTCGAGCGAGATCGTGAACGACACCGCGACCGCGATCAGCCAGGAGAGCCCGAGATCGGAGAGCGTCGCGTGGTGCCCGTGCGCCGAGAGGCCGGCGACGACGACGCCGGTGATCACGTTGATGACCGGCGCGACAGCCAGCAGCCGCCACCTGAGCGGCAGTCCAGGCGCGTCGATCTCGAACTCCGGGGGCAGCCCCCGCGCGACCTCCTCGAGCACCGGCCTGGTCACCACTTCGATCGTGAAGTAGCGAACGATCAAGCTGTAGGCGAGCACGACCGTGCCGACCAGGACCAGGATCACGAACGAGTACCACGGCAGCCCCAGCTTCCAGGTGGCAAAGGCCATGAACGGCAGGTAGGCGAACAGGAACGGGTACTTGCGCACTCGGCGCAGGTACTCGATCGGGAGCGTCGCGAGAGCCCGCCACGCGGCGACGGTCGAGGCCTCGTCACGGGCGCCGCGCTCCCAACGACGGACCGGACGCCACATCCGGCGGGTGAGCTTGATCGAGACCAGGTTGTCGAGCCCGACGAGCGCCTGCGAGACCGCGGTCAGGATCAGGAAGTCCTGGAGGCTCATCGGCTGATAGAGACTCAGCAGGCCGAGCCCTCCGAGCATCACCAGGTGAGCGATCCCGAACTGAGCCCAAACGAGCGCGTACGAGTTGCGTCGCGCGATCGCCCGCACTGCCCGATCCACTGGATCGATCATCCGCACAGTCTCGCATCGGGGTCCGTCAGTGGCGAGGAGTGGGGCGGTTAGCCCACGGGCGCGAGCGGCCGACCGTAGCTCGCCGGCCGGCGCAGCATCGCGCACGCCGCCAGCAGACCCGGCTCGCCCTCGAAGCAGCGCCGGCCGATCACGATCGCTGGCAGCTCCCTCACCCCGCGCGCGCGAAGACCGTGTGCGCTGGCCCGTAGGGGCTCGTCACGCTTCGAATCGCCGGCGGCGCGGAGGCAGTCATCGAGCGCCACGCCGGCGGCGGCAGCCGCTTCGGCGAGCGTCTCGGGGTCCTCGAGGTCAAAGCCGCCGCAGAACGCGAGCCGGCTGGCCGCGAGCGCAAAGCGCGCGCCGGCACCGATCTCGGCCGCGTGGCCGGCAGCCCGCAACGCCCGCTGCGCATCGCCCGGGAAGCGGTCCGGCCAGACGAGCGGCAGACGGAGCGCCCGGGCGCGCGCCTGCGCCCGTTCGCGCAGCGCGGTGACCTCGGTCTCGCTGCGCTCGCCCCGCATGTCGCGCGCCGCTACCGGAATCCACCGCACATCGCCGAGCGTGCGCTCGACGCGCTCGGAGACGAGATAGGACAGCGGGCAGCTGAGGTCGAAATAGAACGTCGGCTGGACGTCGAGCGTGGTCGGACACCGGTCGCCGCGGCGCTCATCGAGGTAAACGAGGTCTCCCATCGACCACTGAAACGACGGCTTGCCCCCAAACTGGCGAAAACCGGTGACGAACGTGCGATGATCCGTTATGCTGAAAGTCGGTAAGTGGGAAGCGTCCAACGTCAGGGGAGTCCTATTCCACACGTACCACCCCCAAAGCGTCACCCGTACGATCAGTGGTCCCCGGATTCCCGGGCGCTGGATCTCGTCGGCGACAAGTGGACGCTGCTGATCGTCCGCGACCTGATCTCGGGCCCGCGACGGTTCGTCGAGCTCCAGCGGGTGCTGCCCGGGATCTCGACCGAGCAGCTGCGTTCGCGCCTGAACCGAATGGTCGCCGACGGGATGCTGACCCGTAAGCGCTACCGCGAGGTTCCGCCCCGCGTCGACTACGAGTTGACCGAGCGCGCTCGCGAGCTCGCGCCGATCCTCGGCGAGCTGGCCCGCTGGGGCTACGAGTGGACCTGGGGACCGCCTCGCGCTTCGGAGAGCATCGACGTCGGCGCGATATTCAGACTGATCCCGGGTCTGGTGCGGGAAGACAGCACGGCAGCGGGGACGATCGAACTGACCGTCTCCGACGGCCGCGGCGGCGAGCCGATCTCGTATCTGGTCACGCTCGCGCCGGGCGGCGCGACTATCTCCGAGCGAGGCGTCGACAAGGCTGACGCCCATCTGCGCGGCAGCATCGCGGCTTGGATCCGGGCCCTCTCGCCGCTCGGCGAGCGCAATGCGGTGCGCTCCGGCGGTGACAGCCGTCTCGCGCAGGAGCTGTTCGACATCTTTGCGCTCGCGGGCGAGCGCGAAGTGGCCGAGCCGGGCTCCGTCTCGGCCACGGCCTAGACCCCGCGGCCGACGCACGCACGCGGCCAGCGCGGCACGCCCGCGCCGCCGGTGCCTAGTTGCTCGGATACTGGGCGGCCAGGATGTGCGGGAACTTGTTGGGGCTCTGACCGAGCAGCGCGGCGACGCTCGGCGCGACCCAGCACGCCTGGGCGCCCTGGGTCAGGTTGCCCGCGAGGCCAACGGGGGGAGCCGCTCCGGCCGCCTTCTCGCCCCCGGTGTTGTTGCAGTCCCATGACGGGAGCGCGAAGCTGCCCGGGAAGTTGCCGCCGGCCGAGAACGCGCGTGGGTCGGCCAGCCACAACGGCGGCGGGTAGGTGTTACCACGGTTGTCCTTGTCACGGGTGCTCTGGTAGGACAGCGTCTCGGGTCCGACCGGGCCGAACTGGCGCAGGTAGTGCCCGGTTCCGTCGCCGCCGAACGAGATCGTCTTGGCCGCGAGCCCGCTGGCGCCATTGGTGATGAAGTCAGAGATCAGCTGCTGGTGCAGCGACAGCCAGGTCAGGATCGGGTTCAGCTGCTCGAGGAACGGACCCACCGACCCGAGCAGCGGCGTCGTCCCGCGCAGGACGTCACGGATCGCCGGCAGCCCCGTCTGCGACGCGGTGATCAGCGGGCCCAGGTTGTAGAACAGCGAACGCAGGTAGGGAGACAGGATCCGCACCGACTCGAGCGTCGGCCCGAGATTGTGGGCGACCGGCTCGAGCGCCTTGACCAGCGGGTCCGTGTTGAGCGCGAACGTCTTCAGTCGCGCCATCGTGAACTTGGTCTCGTTCAGGAAGGTGGGGAAGACGTGGAAGGTCGCCGCGATCGCGTTGTTGTTGGCCGCGGAGGTGGCAAACGTGGTCTCGCCCGAGGTGATCAGGCTGCGGAGTGCCGCCGGGTCGCGGTTGAGCGCGGCGAACACAGTGCCTCCGTCGCGCACGAGCTTGACCACCGCGGTGTGCTGCACGTCCAGCACCTGCAGCAGGTCTGTCGCGTCGGCCGCGAACTGCGGCAGGTTGCCGATCACGCTGTTGAGGTTTTGGTCGTTGCCCTTGACGGCGATCGCGAGCTGCTGCTGCCAGACCTGGAAAGCGCGCCTCGTCGTCGGGTTCAGCGCGTTGAAGATCTGGTCGAGCTGCACGGCGGGCTCGACGTTGGTCCGCGACAGCAGCCCGTCGTCGGGAAGCATCGGGCTCTTCGGCGTCCCCGGTGTGAGCTGCACGTAGGTCTCGCCGAGGATCGTCTTCTGGCGCAGGATCGCGCGGGCGTCCTTGTGGATCGGCGCAAACGCGTTGCTCATCTGGATCGTCGCGATCGTGCGGTTGCCCTGGGGATCGAGTGACTTGTTGATCACCTTGCCAACCGACACGCCGGCGATCCGGACGTCGGCCTGGTTTGCCAGCTGGCTCGCATCCGGGAACGCGATCCGCACGCGGTAACCCTGCGGGTTGAACGGGATCGTGCCGCCGAAGGAGAGCCATAGGAACAGCAGCAGGCCGACGCACGAGAGGGCGAACAGGGCCATCGACACGACCTTGGTGATCGAGGGAGTGCCGGTATCCATCAGGGCTTGGCGGTGCTGTTGGTGGTTGGCTTGGCGGTCGTGCCCGAGGCGCCGGTCGATGCGGCGGAGCTCGCCGTCGAGCCCGAGGCGCCGGTCGACGCGGCGCCGCCGCGCTTGGCCAGGGGGAGCGGCAGCGGCAGGCCGCCACCACTGCCGGTCGTCTGGTTCGGGCAGATGCTGGTTCCGGCACCCAGAGCGCCGATGATCGGATCGAGGTTCAACAGCCCCTCGGATCCAGTCAGACCGTTGGCGATCTGGAGCAGCGACGCGCAGCTCGCCTGCAGGAACAGTGGCCGGAAGACGCCGTTGCCGTCCTGGATCGAGAACAGCGTGCGGGCGTTGTGGTCGAGCCATGCCAGCCACCACAGGTAGCCGTGCTGACCTCCGGTGGGGCTGTCACCCGGGTTGTAGCCGAGCATGTTCACCAGGTGGTTGAGGACCACGAACGTGCTGTTCAGATTCGGCGTCGCCTTGGCCAGGTTGATCGCGGCCGGCTTGAGCTGTCTGACCAGGGGGCGCGCCGCGATCACGAACGGACGGATCTGGTTGCGCACGATCGGCGTGCTCGGCTTGGCGAGTGACACCAGCGCCGCGTTGGCCGCCGGCAGCGACCGCGCGGCCGGGAGCAGGTTGG
>JBPCQU010000289.1:0-15678 GCA_050997795.1 Solirubrobacteraceae bacterium
CACCCCGACTGCAACTACCTGGACATCATCGCCCAGCATCTCGCCCACCTGCGCCGCGCAGAAGCGATCCTCAAGCCGGTCTACGTCCACCACGACGGCACTTTCGGGGCGCCGGTCTACGTCCGGCCGGAGCGGTTCACGCTGATCGAGGGGCTGCTCGGCTATTACCTGCCGGAGATGCGCGACATCTACGACGTGCGCGTGTTCCTCAACCCGCCCGAGGAGCTGCGGCGCCGCTGGAAGGTCCAGCGCGACTGCTCGCGGCGCGGATACACCACTGACCAGGTGCTGGCCGAGCTCGACCGCCGTGAGCCCGACTCCGCGTCGTTCATCCGACCGCAGCGGCGCTATGCGGACATCCTGGTCTCGTTCTCGGCCCCCGCCGGCGCCGACCCGGACCCGACCCAGCTCGACGCCGAGCTCATCCTGCGCGACACTCTCCCCCACCCCGATCTGAATGCCTTCGTCCAGAGCCTCGACGACGGCCTGAGGCTGCTCGAGCGCGACGGCGAGAGCGTGCTGTTGATCCCGGGGCGGATCGACCCCGATCACGCCGCCGAGATCGAGGAGGCGATCTGGGCCCGAATGCACTTCGCCACGCACCTGCGGGCGCGCCGGCTGGGGGAGTTCACAATCGGCACCGAGCTGTACCGCTCGGAGTCGCTCGCGCTGGTGCAGCTGATGATCCTCTACCAGCTCGTGACCGCCAAGGCGGCGATCGCGCTCGGCGGAGACGGAGTTCGAGCCGCGGAGCCGGTCGGGTCCGGCGAGCGGGTTGCGCCAGGTTCGGCTTCCGGCTCGTAGCGCCTCAGGCCACCTGAGCGAGCCGTGATCGCCGCGAGCGGGTTGGCGTCGCCGACATGGCGCTTCACCGTGGTGCCCGCGGCCCGCTCAGCAGCCCGAGCGCCCGCCGCAGACGCTCGGCCGCGGCGTGGCCACGATCGCGCGCGAGAGCAATCGCAATCTCCCACGCGCCCATAGGGTCCGAGTGATGGGTCAGCGGCCCGGCACGCTGCTCCCGCGCCGGTCGGGTCAGCTGCCCGGCACGCCGCTGGCCGGCGGCGACGGCTGCTTGCCGGTGTACGCCGTGATCGGGCTGCTCGGAGTCGGCTCGGTCTGAAGCGGACCGCCGAACAGGACTATCTTCCCCTTTCGGATCTGCCCCATCTCGGCGCCGCCGTAGCCACCGTGCACGGTGGAGGAGTAGCGGAACGGCACCAGCCCGGGTCCAGTCCACTTTGCCCCGTCGTTGTTGATCGCGGTCACCAGCCCCTGACGGGTCAAGTGCTTGCCGGCGGCCTGCAGGGCCTGAACCAGCGTGTACGCGTTGGCCATCCCGTACTCGACGTTTCCGTCAAACGGCGCACTGGCGTCGTACTGGTCATGGATCTTCTTGAACAGCGCGATCCAAGGGTTCGAGGTGTCACTGGACGAAGGCAGGTAGCCGTCGCTGATCGCGCCTTCGATCAGGCCGGTGCCCGACGCCTTGCCCTTGGAGACCGTCTTCAGCAACGCTCCGACGGTCGTCGGGTCGATGCCGACGTTCGAGACGACCAGTTGCGGCTTGTAGCCGAGCGTGAACGAGGTCAGCTGGGCGATCGCGGTGTAGATCGGCACGGTGAAGTCGACCATCACGGTCGCCTTCGAGGCCTTGATCGCCGTCACCTGGGGCGCGAGCGTCGTCACGCCCGACTGGTAGGGCTGCTTGGCGACGATGTCGGCCGCGGGAACCTCGGCCGCGATCCCGGCGAGGCCGCCGCGGCCGAAGTCGTCATCCTGATAGAGGACGCCGACCTTCTGGCCCGCGAAGTGCTGCTTGAGGTACTGGCCGAGGATCTTTCCCTCGATCGTGTAGTCGGGCTGCCAGCCGAAGGTGTAAGGCTGCGCGGACCCGTTGTCCCAGCAGGGGCAGCCGGAGGCCACGAAGATGTCCGGGACCTTGGAGGCGTTCAGGAAACCTACGACCTTGGTGTGGGTGGGAGTACCCAGGCCCTCGAAGATGCCGAACACGTTGCTCTGCAACACCAGCTGGTGCACGACGTTGACCGTGTTGGTGGGGTTGTAGGCATCGTCCTTGATGATCAGGTGGATCTTCCGTCCGAACACACCGCCGTGGGCGTTGACGTAGTCGAAGTACGCTTGTGACGCCGGCGCGATCTCGCTGTAGCCGGGGGCCGCGGGACCGGTCAGGGGCTGGTGGGTGCCGAAGGTGATGCTGGTCGCGGTGACGCCCGGCGCGCTGCTAGCGCTGCCGCTGCCGCTGCCGCTACTGGACGAGCCGCAACCGCCGGCCGCGAGCGCCGCGCCCGTCACCAACGCCATCGTGGCGAGCCACCGGCTCCTGGGAAGTGCCATCCCTCTCCTCCATTTCGAAACGTTCGTCCGCAGACGTTTCAAATACTACGGCTTGTCGGAGACTGAGTGTGGTTTTTCTCGGGGCCGCCGAACGGACAGGATTCACGGAGCGAGCACTAAGCTCCGGTGATGCGCGTCGCGACGGGAGCGAGACGGGGTCGGCCGGCGACGGCGTCGAGGGATGACGTCCTTCGGGCGGCGCGGGAGCAGTACCTCGGCGGCCAACGCGTCGACCTGACGATCCTCGCCCGCCGCCTGGGGCTCGGCCGCGCCACGATCTACCGCTGGTTCGGGTCGCGCGAGCGGGTGCTCGGAGAGGTGATCGCCGCCGAGCTCGAGTCACTTCTCGCTCGCAAGCGGCGGGAGGTGCGCCAGCGGGGGATGCCCGGGCTGCTCGAGGTCTTTGACCGGACCAACCGCGCCCTCGCTGGCTCCTCCGCGCTGCGGCAGTTCCTCGACCAGGAACGCGCCGGCGCGATGCGATTGCTGACTTCGAGCACCGGGGTGGTGCGGCCCACCGCGGTCGCGTGCGTCACCGGCCTGATCACCGCCGAGGCGGCCGCCGGTCGCTACACGCCCACCGCCGATCCGGAGACGCTCGCCTACGCGATCGTCCGCCTGGCCGAAGCCTTCCTGTACAGCGACGCCGCGATTGGCATCCGCGGCGACCATACCCGCCTGCGGGAAGTCCAGGCCGCGTTGCTCGGAGCTCCGCTGGTCGACCGGCGCTCGGTCAGCGACGCACGGGGACGGCGGCTGGGACGCGCGCCCTGCTCATCGTGAGCTGACCTCGGCGGGCGGCCGCGAGCTCGGCCGGCGCGAGCCACGCTCGTCCCGGAGCCGTCCGGCCAGCGCCCGCACGCCGCCTTGGATCCCGCTCGGCCACAGGATCATCGCGACGATCAGGACGGCGCCGTAGATCGCGAGCGGCAGGTTGGCCGAGACCTGGGTCGAGAGTGAGAACGAGTGCGCCAAGTTGGTCGTCCAGTTCGGCAGCAGCGTCAGCAACGCCGCTCCCCAGATCGCCCCGACCAGCGAGCCCAGGCCGCCGAGCACGACGCCGGTCAGCAGCGAGAGCGAGAGCTGCAGCGGGAACGCCCCTGGCTGCGCCAGCTGCAAGACCACCGTCAGGACCGCGCCACCCAGACCGGCGCAAGCGGCGCTGACGATGAACGCAACCGTCTGCAGCCGCCCGACCCGCAGCCCGCACAGCGACGCGGCGATCTCGTCGTCGCGTACCGCCCGCATTCCCCTCCCCATGCCGCTGTTGACAAAATTGTGCAGCGCGAACAGCACCACCAGCGCGCAAGCGCCCGCGATCCACGCCTCCCAGCGCTCGAGCGGAAACGCCGCGCCCAGCGAGGGGGGCGGCACCCGCGGGTTGATCACCAGCCCGTTCTCTCCCCCGAAAGTGCCCGAGAACTTGTCGGCGAGCGCGGGCAGCCCGACCGCGAAGGCCAGCGTCGCCCCGGCCAGAGCCGGCCCCCGCAGCCGGCTCGCCGCGGCGCCGACCGGGATTCCGACGACCGCGGTGACCAGTACCGCCGCGACGAGGGCCGGGATCAGCGCCCATCCCTCGTTGCCGATGAGCAGCGCGACCGTGTAGGCGCCGACCGCCATCAGCGCGCCATGGCCGAGTGAGATCTGCCCGCTCTGCCCGGCCAGAATCGTGAGCCCGGCGAGCACCGCGAAGTAGTACGCGCCGGTCGCGAGCTGCAGGTCGTCATAAGCGCCGACGACCTCGCTCACGACCAGCAGCACGATCCCGGCGACGAGCACCCACCACAGCGAGCGCAGAATGGTGCTGCGCGCGAGAAACGACCACATGCGTGCTATTGCGCTCACACGCGCCGCTCCTCGCTGGCGGAGAAGAGGCCGCCGGGGCGCACCATCAGCACCACCACCAGGATCACCAGCGCGGCCAGCGGCACGAGCGCCGAGCCTTCATACCCCGAGACGTAAGAGAGCGCCAGCCCGAGGATCAGACCGCCGAGCACCGCCCCGGGTGGGCTGTCCAGGCCGCCGAGCACCGCGGCGACAAAGCCTGAGATCAGGATCGGATCAAAGCTGTTGGGACCGAGGAACACCGCCGGCGCGACTAGCACCCCGGCCAGCGCCCCGGCCACCGCGGCCAGCGCCCAGCCGACCGTGAACATCCGTCCCACGCGGACGCCGAGCAGCCGCGCGACCTCGGGGGCAAACGCCGCCGCGCGCATCTGCAGGCCGAGCGAGGTGGCCCGGAAGAGCAACGCGAGGCCGCCGGCGACTCCGAGCACCACCAGCACGGTGAACGTGTCGTTGGGCGTGAACAGCAGGCGCGTCCCCCCCACCTCGTAGCCGCGCAGCGAGAACGCGGCCGGGAACGAGCGCGGCGTGTTTCCCCAGATCATGCCCGCGACGGCGACCAGCAGCGTGTAGAAGCCGAGCGTCAGGATCACCGCGTTGAGCGGCGGTGCGCCCTCCACGCGCCGGATCAGCACCCGCTCGACGACGGCGCCGAAGATCAGCCCCGAGGCCAGCGCGACCGCGAACCCGAGCGGGTAGGAGCCCGTGGAGCTGATCACGGCCGAGGCGATGAAAGTGGTGATCATCAGCATCGCCCCCTGCGCGAAGTTCACGATCCGCGTCGCCCGCCAGATCAGGACCAGCGCCAGCGCGACTGCCGCATACACGGCGCCGGTGGAGATGCCGCTCAGGGTCAGATCGATGAACTTGGTCATCGCCGCGTCTCAGAACCCGAGGTAGGCGTGGCGCAGCCGCTCGTCGGCCGCCAGCCGGTCTGGCTCCCGGTCGGCCACCACGCGTCCGAGGTTTAGGACGATCCCGCGGTCGGCGATCGACAGCGCACTGCGGGCGTTCTGCTCGACGAGGAGCACGGCCAGACCGAGAGTGTCGGCGAGCCTTCGAATCATCGTCATGAGTTGCGCCACGATCACCGGCGCGAGGCCCAGGGAGGGTTCGTCGAGCAGCAGCGTGCCGGGGCGCGCCATCAGGGCGCGGCCGATCGAGAGCATCTGGCGCTCGCCTCCCGACAGCCTGGAAGCCGGCTGTGCGGAGCGCTCGCCCAGCCGAGGAAACAGCTCGTAGATCTCCTGCATCGGCGCCGCGTCACGCCCACGCCACAGGCCCCCCAGCCTGAGGTTCTCCTCGACGGTCAGCTCGGCGATCACGCCCCTCCCCTCGGGGACGTGCGCCAGGCCACGGCGAACGATCTCCTCCACCGCCATGTGGGTGATGTCTGTCTCATCGAGGGTGACCTGGCCGGTCTTGGCGGGCACGAGCCCGGTGATCGTCCGCAGCAGCGAGGTCTTGCCGGCCCCGTTGGCTCCGAGCACCGCGACCACGGAGCCCGCCGGCACCTGGAGTGACACGCCGTCGAGCGCGCGCACGGCGCCGTAGTCGGTTATCAAATCGTCAACCGCGAGCATCGCCAGGGTCACGCGTTGCGGCCGTCTGCTCCGGCGCCGCCTCGCGCCCGAGGTAGGCGTCGAGCACTTGCGGGTCGGCCCGCACGGCCGGAGGGGCGCCGGACGCGATCACGCGCCCGAAGTCCAGCACGATCATCCGGTCGCAGACCGAGGTCACGAGATCCATGTGATGGTCTACGAGCATCACCGCGATCGAGCTTCGCAGCGAGTCGATCGTCTCGGCCAGAGATGAGAGCTCGGCGGCGTCGAGGCCGCCCGCCGGCTCGTCGAGCAGCAGCAGCTCGGGCTCGCAGGCGAGCGCTCTGGCCAGCGCGACCCGCTTCTGGACCGCATAGGGCAGCGTCGCCGGCCGGCGGCCGGCCATGTCCGCGCACCCCAGCTTCTCCAGTGCCGCCAGCGCGCGCTCGCGTAGCGCGCGCTCGTCGGCGTCGGCCCACGGGTGTCCGAGCAGCGCTCCCACGAGCCCGGTCTTGCGGAAGCGCTGCGCGCCCACAACCACGTTCTCGAGCACCGTGAGGCGTTCGAACAGGCCAACTCCCTGCAACGTCCGCGCGATTCCCAGCGACGCGAGGCGGTGCGGGCGGACCCCGCTGAGCGTCTGATCGCGCCAGCTGAGCTTCCCCGAGCCGGGCTTGACGAAACCGCAGATGACGTTGAAGAGCGTGGTCTTGCCGGCGCCGTTGGGCCCGATGATGCCCAGCACCTCGCCCCGCGATACCTCGAGCGAAACCCCGTCCAGAGCGGTGATTCCGCCGAACGACACCGACAGGTCGGTGATTGAGAGCCCGCTCTGCTCTCCCCTCGGCACGCGGGGAAGCTACAACAGCCGGCGCCCGATGCCAATAGTGATACACGGCGAGCTGGATGTTCTTAATGGAGGACGGCGTCCACCGGTTGGGGGTGCTGCCAGCCGGTCCGGCTGCCACGATGGCCGTATGGGCATCGCTCTCCTCCAGACGTTCGACGAGACTGCGCTGGAGCGCCTGCGGACGCTGACCGCGCAGGACGGCGCGCAGTTCCGGCCCGGACAGCTCGAGGCGATCCGCGACGTGGTCGTCGATCGCGCCCGCGTCCTGTGCGTGCAGCGGACGGGCTGGGGAAAGTCAGCCGTGTACTTCGTCGCGACGGCGCTGCTGCGCGAGGCCGGCGCCGGACCGACGCTGATCGTCAGCCCGCTGCTGGCGCTGATGCGAAACCAGATCGCCGCGGCCGAGCGGCTGGGGCTGCGCGCCCAGACCGTCAACAGCACCAACCGCGAGCAGTGGGACGAAGTCCGTGACCGGCTCGCCGCCGGCACCGTGGACCTGCTGCTGATCAGCCCGGAGCGGCTCAACAACCCGCGCTTTCGCGAGCAGATGCTGCCGCTGTTCGCCGCCTCGGTCGGGCTGCTGGTGATCGACGAGGCCCACTGCATCTCTGACTGGGGACACGACTTCCGCCCCGACTATCGGCGCGTCAAGGAGATGCTCGCCGCCCTCCCTGATCAAATAGCGGTTCTGGGCACTACCGCGACCGCCAACGATCGGGTGGTTGGTGACGTCCTCGACCAGCTCGCTACCGCCGGCCGCGAGCCGCTGCGCTCCTACCGCGGCCCGCTGGCCCGGACCAGCCTCCGCCTCGAGGTTCTCGAGCTGCCGCGGCCCGCCCAGCGGCTCGCCTGGCTGGTTACGCACCTGCCCGAGCTCGCGGGCTCGGGGATCGTCTACACGCTGACCAAGCGAGACGCCGAGCAGGTCGCGACGTTCTTGACCGCCAACGGGATCACGGCGCTCGCCTACAGCGGCGAGCAGAACACCGAAGAGCGGATCACCACCGAGGAACGGCTGCTGGACAACGAGATCAAGGCCGTCGTCGCCACCAGCGCGCTGGGGATGGGCTACGACAAGGCCGACCTGACGTACGTCGTGCACTATCAGGCGCCGGGCTCGGTCGTGTCCTACTACCAGCAGATCGGCCGCGCCGGACGCGGCGTCGACCACGCCGACATCGTCCTGCTGCGCGGTGGCGAGGACCGCCGTATCCAGGACTTCTTCATCGAGCAGGCCTTCCCGGATCGCCAACGTGTGGCCGCCGTCTTGGCCGAGCTCGAGTCCGCCGGCGAGACGGGCCGCACGACGCGCGAGCTGATGGCGGTGGTGAACCTCGGCATGGGCCGGATCGAGGCGATGCTGAAGATCCTCGACGTCGAAGGCGCGGTGCGCCGCGCCGGCAGCCGCTGGCTGGCGGTGCCCGGCGCGGACTGGCGCTACGACGCCGAGCGCTACGCCCAGGTCACCGCCCTGCGGCGCAGCGAGCAGGAGGCGATGACCGCGTTCGGCGCCGACGGCCGCTGCCTGATGCGCGCCCTGCAGGAGGAGCTCGACGATCCCGACCCCCGTGACTGCGGTCGATGCTCGATCTGCACCGGGCGCCGTTTCGCGCAGCCGCTGGACCCGGCGCTGGTCGAGCTCGCGGGACGGCACCTCCGGTCCAGGCCGCTGGGGCTCGAGATCAAGAAGATGGCGCCCGACGCCGCCGGCACGATGCGCAAGATCCCCGACGATGCCCGCATCGAGCCGGGGTGGGCGCTGGCCCGCTTCGGTGACGGTGGCTGGTGGCCGGCGATCGAGCGGGGACTGCGCGAGGGCCAGTTCGAAGACGAGGTCGTCAGCGGTCTGGCCGACGTGCTGCGCGGCGCCGGCGCGACGGGTGGATCGGTGTCCTGGGTGACCACTGTCCCCTCCGCGCGGCTGGGCGAGGTGATCGCGCGCCTCGGCGAGCGTCTCGCCGCCGAGCTCGGGGTGCCGCACCTCAGCCTGCTCGCGCGCACCGGAGAGCGCCCGCCCCAGCGCGAGATGGCCAACGCCGTGCAGCAGGCCGCCAACGTCCGCGGGGCGTTCACCGTCGTCTCGAGGCCTCCCCCCGGGACGGGCGTCCTGCTCGACGACCGCCGCAGCTCGGGCTGGACGCTGGCGATGGCCGGCGGTCAGCTGCGTCGAGCCGGCGCCCAGCGCGTCGTGCCGCTCGTCCTCGCCAGCTTGACCTAGTGGGCAGCATGCGCTCGCTCTGTCCCGCTCGCGCACCGAATCGGGAGGTTGGTCGCGAAACGGGAACATATGGCGCGTTGCTCGACCAGTCTCCCGACACGCAACCCCACCCGCTCTTGGCCAGCCCGCTAGCGCAGCGGCGTCTCGTCGAGCCGCTCGCGCAGCTCGGCCACCGACTCGTACACCGCTGCGGCGCCCGCCTCTCGCAGCTGCTCGGCTGAGAAGCCCCCGGTCACGACGGCGATCGTCTGCACGTCCGCGGCCTGCGCGGCCTTGACATCCCAGGGGGTGTCACCAATCATCACCGCCGGCCCCGGACGATCTCCCGCCAGCTCGAGCGCCGCGTGGACGAGGTCCGGCGCGGGCTTGGTCGCTTCCACATCGGCCGACGTGGTCCAGCCGTCGGCCAGCGAGCGGGCGTCGAGCAGGTCCAGATAATGATCCACCTCGCCCTGCTTGGCGGAGCTGGCGAGCACGACCGTGTGGCCGCGCTCCTTCAGCGCGCCGATCAGCTCGCGTGATCCCTCCATCGTCCGCACTTCATCGATCAGCTCGGAGTAGCGCTCGCCTTCCTCCGCGCGGATCTGCTCGCCCAGCTCGCGCTCCACCCGCTCGCCACACAAGGCCTTGACCACCTGGTCACCGCCCATCCCGATGTGACGGTGGATGCGCCACAGCGGGAGCACGATGTCGTGAGCCAAGAACGCGCGAAACCAGGCCAGCGCGTGCTGGTAGTTGGTGTCTACTAAGGTGCCATCGATGTCGAGGATCGCGATCGCCATTCCCCGATACCGTACCCTCAACACCCCCGGCGACTAACACCATTGGGGCACCGGCGGTGTGCAACGCCCCGCGGCGGGTAGATGGTGGAAGTGCAGCCCCTCGCGCTCACCTTCGACGACGGACCCGACCCCAGCGTCACCCCACGGCTACTCGAGCTGCTGGGCCAGGCCGCAGCGAGCGCGACCTTCTTTCCGATCGCCCCCCGCGCCGCCGAGCACCCCCGGCTGATCGAGCGGATCCTCGCCGCCGGTCACTCGGTGGGGCTGCACTGCGATCGGCACGTCCGCCACTCGGCCAGGGACTTGCGCTGGTGCCGGCTCGATACCGAGCGCGCCCTGAGCCGTCTGCGCCGGCTCGGGGTGGCGCCGACTCTGTGGCGTACGCCGTGGGGCGACAGGGCTCCGTGGACGGGGCAGGTCGCCGCCGAGCACGGCCTGCGCCTGGTCGGCTGGAGCGTCGACACCCACGACTGGCGCGGCGACAGCGCGGCGGCGATGTTCGCCGCCACCCGGGCCTCGCTGAACGCCGGAGCGATCGTGCTCGCCCACGACGGGATCGGCCCCGGGGCGCACCGCCGCAGCGCGGCACAGACGCTCGCCTACACCGAGCTCGTGATCGACCACGCCCGCGGTCAGGGCCTGGCGCTGAGGGCTCTGAGGTGACCGAGCTGCTGGACAGCAGCCAGGCGGCCTGGAGCGAGCTCGATCAAGCCCTGGAGCGGATCGCCACCGACGCGGCCGCCCGCGACGACGAACCGCGCCCCGCCTTTCCCGAGGACGCGATCGCCCGGCTCGAGCGCGCGGGCGCGCTGGCGTTCAACGCCGCCCCCGGCCCGCGACGGCCGCCGGCGGCCGACGAGCTCGGGCTCGTGCAGCGCGTCGCGCGGGCCGATGGCTCGGTCGGACGGATCTTCGACGGCCACCTCAACGCAGTCGAGCGGATCGCCGTCCAGGGGCCCGCCGAGCTGCGCGATGAAGAACTCCGAGCGGCGGCGACCGGCGAGCTGCGCGCCGGCGTCTGGGGTGGTGACCCGGTGCCGGGCGAAGGCGAGCCCGCAATGGTGATCGCCCGGGACCGGGGGCAGGTGCTGCGCGGCGTCAAGACCTTCTGCTCGGGCGCCGGCGGGTTGCATCGAGCGCTGGTGCTCGCGCGCGCCGAACACGGTGGGCCACCGGTCTCGGCTTGGGTGGACCTGACCGACCCCTGGCGGATAGTGATCGACGAGTCCTGGTATCGCTCGCATGGCCTGCGCGCTTCGGTATCGCACCGGGTGGTGTTCGAGGACGCGCCCGTGCTCGCCCTGCTCGGAGCGCCCGGCAGCATCGCGCAGCAGCCGTGGTTCGCCCGCGACGCGCTGCGCACGGCCGCCACGTGGGCGGGAATGCTCGACACGGCGGCCGAGGCAGCCCTCGATGAGCTCGCCGCGCGGCCTCAGTCCGGGCCACTCGAGGGGCTCGCCGCCGGCCGGATGCTGACCGCGCGGCGGACCGTCTCGCTGTGGATCGACGCCGCGGCCCGCGCGATGGACGGCGCCGGTCACGACCTCCCCGACGTGGCCCTGCACGCACGGGCGGCGATCTCGGATGCCTGCCGGACGCTGCTCGACGAAGCCGCGCGGGGCTGCGGGTCGAGGCCGTTCGCGCGAGCGACCGCGCTCGACCGCGCGCGGCGAGATCTCGAGGTGTTCCTGCTCCAGCACCGACTCGACCCGTTGCTCGCGCGCGCCGGGGAGGCCGCGATCCGGCGCCCCGTGAGCTGAGATGCCGCACGCCCCGCACATGTCCGGCGCGGACTTCGAAGCCCTCTACCGATCCGATCCCGACCCGTGGGGCTACACGAGCCGCCGCTACGAGCGCGAGAAGTATCGGGCCACGCTGGCCGCGTGCGGTCCGGGGCCGTTTCGCCGCGCGCTCGAACTGGGCGGCTCAATCGGGGTCTTCAGCGCGCTGCTGGCTCCCCGCTGTGACAGCTTGACGACGATCGACGGCTCCCCCACCGCAGTGGCCGCGGCGCGGCGGCGGCTCGCCAGCCACCCGAACGCGAACGCGATCGTGGGAAGGATCCCGGCCGCGATCCCGAGCCGCTCCTACGATCTGGTCCTCGCCTCGGAGATCCTCTACTACCTGACGCCGGCCGCGCTGTCGGGGACGCTCACCGCGCTGCGCGATCTGATCGCCGGCGGCGGGCGGCTGGTGGCGGTGCACTGGCGGGTAGACGGTCCGGAGCGTCCTTTCACCGCCGATCAGGTGCACGAGCGGCTGCGCGACGAGTCATGGCTCGAGCTCGAGGACTCCGCCGGCACCGACGAGTACCGGCTCGACGTGCTGGTGCGGCGGTGAGCGGAGAGTTCGAGCTGCTCGCGGTCGGCGGCGGGCCGGCGGGCTTCTCGGCCGCCCGCGCCTACCGCGAGAGCGGCGGCGATGGCGCCGTGGCGATCATCGCCGACGAGCACCGCGTGCCCTACAACCGCCCGCCGCTGAGCAAGGATCTCCTGCGCGAGGAGACCAGCGAGCAGGAGCTCCCGCTCGAGGACGAGCTGTGGTTCTCCGCGCACGGAGTCGAGCTGGTCTCCGGCCGCGCCGTCAGCCTGGACCCGCACGAGCGCGTCGTCACCCTGTCCGGCGGCCGCGAGCTTCGCTACCGCAGCTGCGTGCTGGCCACCGGCGCCGAGCCGACGCGGATTCCGGTCCCCGGCGGCGACGATCCGGCCGTCCGAGTCCTGCGCTCGCTCGACCACCTGCGCGAGCTCAAGCTCCGCTTGGAGCCCGGGTCGCGTCCGGTCGTGATCGGCTCGGGCTTCATCGGCTGCGAGATCGCCGCCTCGCTGCGGATGCTCGGTCACCCCGTGACCCTCGTCTCAGACGAGACCGCCCCGAACCTCGCCCGCCTCGGCGAGGAGGCGGCACGCGAGATCGCGGGGTGGCTGCGCGACGAGGGAGTGCAGCTACGGCTCGGCGCGGAGGTGGCGAAGATCGAGCGCCGTGGCGGGGGCCTGGAGGTGCTGGCCGGGGACGAGCGCTCCGCGGGCACGGTCGTGGTCATGGCCACCGGCGTAGCGCCCCGGCTGGAGCTGGCCGTCGACGCCGGGGCCGCGCTGGATGGCGGCGCAATCGCCGCCGACGCCCAGATGCGGACGAGCCTGCCGGGCCTGCTCGCGGCCGGCGACGCGTGCGCCGCCGAGAACAGCACCGCCGGACGACGCCTGCGGGTGGAGCACTGGGGTGATGCGCTCGGCCAGGGCAAGGTCGCGGGCCGGACCGCCGCCGGAGCCGCGGCGCGCTGGGACGACGTTCCCGGCTTCTGGTCGACGATCGGGAACCGAATCCTCAAGTACGCCGCCTGGGGCGATGGCTTCCAGGAGGCCAGGTTCGAGCCGCGGGGCGACGGCGCCTTCGTGGTCTGGTACGGCCAGGACGGCCGGCTCGCCGGCGTCCTCGCCCACGGGTGCGACGACGACTACGACCGGGGACGGAAGCTGATCGCCGAGGGGGCACAGTGGAGCTGAGCTGCGTGGTCGTGGTTCCCGCGCGCGACGAGCAGCTGCGGATCGGGGCGTGCCTGGCCGCGCTGGCCGAGCAGACCGTGCCCTCCGGCACGTTCGAGACGATCGTCGTGGTCGACGACTGCCATGACGCGACCGAACAGGCGGCGCACGCGAGTGCCGCTGCGCTCGGTCTGCAGCTGCGAACGCTGCCCGGACCCGGCCGGGGGGCCGGAGCCGCGCGGCGCGCTGGGATGGACGCCGCCGCGGCGCGACTGCTGGCGCTCGGGCTGACAGAGGGAGTGATTGCCTGCACTGACGCCGACTCGAGGCCGGCTCCCGATTGGCTCGAGCGGCAGCTCGCGCACGTGGGCCGCGGCGCGCGAGCGATCGCGGGGTTGATCGAGCTGGACCCCGACGAGCTGATCGGGCTTCCCGACCGGGTGCTGAGCCGCCGCGAGCGAAACGCGGCCCAGCGGCTGAGCCGTGTCCGCAGGATCGACCCGGCCGCCGACCACCACCATTTCGCCGGAGCGTCGATCGCGGTCACGGCCGCGGTCTACCGCGACGTCGGAGGGCTCGAGGCGCTGACCGAGCTCGAGGACGCGGCCTTCGCCGCCCGCCTGCAGGACCACGCGATCCCGATCCTGCGTCCCTCCGACGTGCGCGTGAGAACGTCGGCGCGCGCCGCTGGGCGCGTGAAGCGAGGGCTGTCGGTCGACCTCGACGTTTCGATCTGGTCCGAGCGCCGGCGCTACCGGGCGTCTGAGTTCGACCCCGAACTGCTCGCCGGCCGCAAGGGCGCGACGACGGTGAGCGTCATCATCCCCACCAAGAACTGCGCCGAGACGATCGAAGGCGTGGTGAGCGGGACCGTCCGGCCGCTGGCCGAACTCGGCCTCGTGGACCAGCTGGTGGTCGTCGACGCCGGCTCGCGCGACGGGACCGCGCGGATCGCCTCCGCCGCCGGCGCTCGCGCGCTGCAGCAGGACGAGCTCCTGCCCGACCGTGGACCGGCGCTCGGCAAGGGCGATGCGATGTGGCGTTCGCTGCTGGCCACCGACGGCGACGTGGTCTGCTTTCTCGACGGTGACACGAGAAACCCGCAGCCGCGCCACCTTCAGGGCCTGCTCGGCCCGATGTTGACCGACGCCTCGGTACAGCTCGTCAAGGGCGCATTCGACCGCCCGCTGCAGTCGGGCATAGAGCAACTGGCGCACGAGGGCGGGCGGGTGACCGAGCTGATGGCTCGTCCGCTGCTGAACCTGCACGAGCCGAGGCTGGCGGGCTTCGCCCAACCACTCGCGGGCGAGTTCGCCGCCCGGCGGTCGCTGCTGGAGGCGATTCCGTTCCCGGTCGGGTATGGGGTGGAGATCGCCGTCCTGATCGACGCGCTGCGCCTGCGCGGGCTGGACGCGCTGGCCGAGTGCCACCTGGGAAGCCGCCAGAACCGTCATCAGCCGCTGCGGGCGCTGGGCGAGATGGCCTACGCCGTGCTCGCCGCAGTCGAGCGCCGCCTGGGCGGCGAGCGAAGCACGATCAGCGGCAGCTACCTGCGGCCGTGGGATGACGGCGCGGTAGCCGCGGTGCCGGTGCTCGAGCGACCCCCGATCGCCGGCCTCGACGGCCACCGGCGGACCGGGCGACGCCCGAGCGTGGTGTAGCGGCGGCCGCCGGTCAGACCCGTAGGCGGCTGACGCCGTCAGCCCTCGCGCTCGGAGGCAGCGGCGCGGCGGCGGCGCGCGTCACTGCGCAGCGTATCGTCGCCCAGGGCCGAAGCGATCAGCCCGCGGGCGGCGGCATCGACACGGTCGAGGCCTCGGCTTCGCCGGCCTCGCGCTCGAGGCGGTTTGCCCGCTGCGCCGTGGCGATCCGCTCCTGCTCGGCGGCGCGCACGGAGCGTTCAGCCTGCTCGGATCGCACTCGCTGCTCCGCATCGGCCACAGAGCGCTCCTGCTCCGCGTCGGCGGCGGCTCGCCGCTGCGCCTCGCGCCGGTCACGCTCGGCCTGCGCCTGCTGGAGCCTGCCCTCGCGGGCCAGCTCGTCGTTGTCGGTGGCCGTCCCGAGCGCTTCCTTGGCCTTGCCTCGACGACTCGTCCCAACACGCCGCCGGCCGTACGTTCGCCGTCAGTGTCCTCGTTCATCGCTGGCTCGTTTCCTGGGTCGCGCCGGATGCGACCACTTCGTGCTTGCCCTCGGCGAACTCTTCGACGATCTTGGCGCAGAATGCCGGCAGATCGCCTGGGTTACGGGATGAGACGAGGCCCTGATCGACCACCACTTCCTGGTCGACCACGTCGCCCCCCGCGTTGCGAATATCGGTCCGAATGCTCGGATACGAGGTCAGCGTCCGACCGCGAACGAGATCGGCCTCGACCAGCGTCCAAGGGCCGTGGCAGATCACCCCGACCGGCTTGCCGGAGGCAAAGAACTCCTGCACGAACGAGATCACGGCATCCTCGACCCGGAGCTTGTCGGCGTTGACGGTGCCCCCCGGGAGGATCAATCCGTCGTAGTCGCCCGCGGATGCGTCACCGATCAGCTTGTCGACGCTGAACTTGTCCGCCGGCTCGAGGTCGTGGTTCATGGCCTGGATGTCGTCGCC
>JBPCQU010000132.1:0-10731 GCA_050997795.1 Solirubrobacteraceae bacterium
CCCGAGCACTGCTCGGGCGCGATGGCCGCCCCGGTCCGCGGCGTCCACCCACGAGCGCGACGCGTGCGGCCTCAAGCTTGGTGACCTCTCGCTTGAGCTCCTCCAAGCGGCTGTCGATGTCCTTCACCGTGCTATCTACAAAGTCTGCCAACTGAACCCACCTCCGGTCGCGTCGTGAACGTATATGTCTACACCATACACGGAGTCACTGTTCGTGTCGGCTACCGTGAACGTCGGCCTTCGAGCAGCGCCTTGAGTCGTGAAAGTGAATTATTGGCTTCGCGCTCTGATGTCGCTCCGACGATCACTCGGCTCGCGACGTTCCCGAGGCGACCCCCGGGGGGATGGAACTCGTTGGTGTACTCGAAAACCGTGCCGCCCTCTCCAGTATCGGTCAGAACGTACTGGATGCGAGCGCGGGAATGGGCCGGCCCCGCACCCTCCCATTCAGCCCGGTGGGGATCATCAACGGCGACCAGCGTCCAGTGCACGCGAAAAGTCACTCCACGAACTACCATCGACTGGTCCATCGTGGCGCCCTTGCGCAGCGGTGACTCGGAAACATCCCGCACGGACTTGTGGATCGTGACCCAATCTCCCAGCCGCGCTGGGTCCATGACCGTTTCCCAAACCCGTTGCACCGGTGCGGCGATGTCGATCGTGGCCTTAACTGTGCTCATCGATTGCGGCACACTAACGGTCCTGCGCGCCGCCGGTCGCGGAGGCTCTGGGTCAACGCGCTGCGAGGGGTTCGCTCGCCTCCCACACTCTGAGCGCATGCTCGATCGCGGCGTCGAGCGAGTGCAGCCTGACCCCCAGCAGCTCCACCGCGCGACAGTCACGTGAGAGCAGGTCCGTGTCGAGGCTCTCCATCAGGGGTCCGATCAGCTCGTAGCGCTCGCCGGCGACCAGGGCGGCGATCCGGCTCGCGATCGGGGTCACAGTCAAGCGCTTGAAGCTGACCGTCGGCCGGTCGAGGAGCATCTGCTCGCGGATGCGGTCGATGAGATCCCCGTAGGACACGACGTCGTGACCGCCGACATCCAACGACAATCCGCCAACGGTGTCGTTGGTGGCGGCGCGGGCGAGCAACTCCACGATGTCGCGCTCGTCGATGGGTTGACTGCGGTTGACGTGCCACGCGGGGACCGCGAGCACGGGAAGGCGCTCGACCAGCCGGACGAGAAAGCGAAACGATCGCGAGTGCGCCCCGATCACGATCGAGGCCCGGAACGCGACCGAGTCCGGGACGCGCTCGAGCAGTACCTGCTCGACTCCGAGCCTGCTCGCCAGGTGCGCTGACGACGCGCCGTCGGTCGGGATGACTCCGCCGAGGTAGACGATCCGCCTCACGCCTGCCGCCGCCGCAGTGGCGGCGAAGCGCTCGGCGGCGATCCGCTCGCGCTCGGCAAAGAAGGGGTCGGCGGCGGCGGGCTCCATCGAATGGATCAGGTAGTAAGCGACGTCGATCCCATCGAGTGCCCGCGCCAGCCCGGACCCCGAGACGGCGTCGCCCTCGACGGTCGGAACCGGCACCGTCACACGCGCGCGATCGCGCGCGAAGCCTCGTACGGAGTGTCCGTCCCGCAACAGGCGGGGCACCACCGCGGCGCCGAGAAAGCCCGTAACGCCGGTGACTAGGACCTTCACCGATCGCCGCCCGCCCAGGGGGCGCTCGTGACGAACGAACGGTCGAGCTCGGACGCGCTCGGCACGCCCGCGAGCCCGAGCGCGTTGTCAAATTCGTTGAGTAGGATCTCGAGCACGCGCTGGACGCCGCGGGCACCGTCGAGGGCGAGTCCGCTAACCACCGGGCGGCCGACCAGGACCGCCCGAGCACCGAGGGCGAGCGCCTTGAGGACGTCGGTCCCGCGCCGGATCCCGCCGTCCACGAGCACGTCGGTCCGATCGCCGACCGCATCCACCACCGCCGGCAGCGCGTCGGCGCCCGAGAGGACGGTGTCGAGCTGGCGGCCACCGTGGTTGGAGACGATCACCCCGGCCGCGCCGTGCTCGGTCGCCAGGCGGGCGTCCCGCGCCGTCAGGATGCCCTTGATGATCACCGGCAGCGGGCTCTCGGCCACGAACCGCTCGATGTCGGCCCAGGTGAGATCGGGGTCCACCAGCGCGCCGAACGCGGCCGGGGTCATCTCGCCTGTGGCGCCGGTCGCCGCGGCGCTCGCCACCTGCTCGGCGGTCGACGAGCGAACCCGCGAACGCAGCTCGCGCTCACGAATCCCGTAGACCGGCAGATCGACCGTGACCACTAGCGCCTCATAACCGTGGGCCGCGGCCCGCTGGACGAGGTCGCGGCTGACGCCGCGGTCGGAGAAGACGTAGAGCTGAAACCAGCGCGTGGCCTCGGGCACCGCAGCGGCCAGCGCCTCCGGCGTGGTGGTGGCGAGGGTCGAGAGGCACATGGTCGTGCCGGTGGCTGCCGCCGCGCGGGCGGTGGCGAGCTCGCCCTCGACGTGGGCGAGGCGCTGGAAGGCCGTCGGCGCGATCAGCACGGGGTGCGGCCGGCGCCGGCCGAGGAGCTCGACGCCCGGATCTCGCTGCCCGACGCCGACGAGCACTCGGGGATGGATCGCGAGCCGGCCCCAGGCGGCGATGTTGTCTCGCAGCGTCGTCTCGTCGGTGGCGCCCCCCGCGAGGTAGGAGTGAGTGCCCGCGTCGAGCACCTCGGTCGCGGCGCGCTCGTAGTCAGCCAGCGAAATGAGGCAGTCGGGATCGTGGCGGTCCATCGCTGATAAAGCTACGGAAAATGCGGGAGCGGTCGGGCTCGACTCCCGAACACCCCGCAGTTTGCAGGGATTCCGGCGAGCGAGAAGTTCCTGCGCTTTCCGGGAATGGCCGTTGCGCGAAGGGGGCGAAGTCCGCTTTGATGGCGACGCAGGCAGTCCCCCGTTTGGTCAAATCACGAACACGGTCGGAGTCAGGCATGGCGAATGGTCGCGCCGCAGCCGCCAAGGCGAGCTGCGAGAGCTGCTTCTTTCATCAGAACCTTTTGTGCGCAATCGATGGCGGGCCGTGCGCGACCTTCCGCCCGGCGCATCCAGACGGCCTGCGCCCGCCCAGCCAGCTGCGCTTCGTCTTTCGCCAGGAGCGACGCATGCAGGTCGCGTGGGCATTCCCGTCGCCCAGCGAGCAAGTCGCGCTGCACGCGTAGCTCGTATATTTACCGCCATGTACTGGCCGCTGATCGGCGGATTTGTCGCCCTGGTCCTGCTCACGCTCGTGATGGGTTGGGTGATGGA
This sequence comes from Solirubrobacteraceae bacterium, assembly GCA_050997795.1. Classification (GTDB taxonomy): domain Bacteria; phylum Actinomycetota; class Thermoleophilia; order Solirubrobacterales; family Solirubrobacteraceae; genus Palsa-465. The sequence continues at coordinate 3,258 of JBPCQU010000132.1, forward strand.
TCCCAAACGACGCGGCGACGCCGACCGCGACCATCACTGAGCGGTCGAGCCCGCAGCCGCGCGCCTGGAGCGCTCGGCCAGCCACTCCGCCCCGGCCGTGTCAGTCACGCCGTGCACGAGAATCGAGCAGAAGACGGTCAGTGCCGCCAGGTTGAAGATCTCTGAACCGGCCGAGATCTGCTCGCTCAGCACGAGGAGGGAGAAGGTCATCGTCGCCACGCCCTTGGGACCGAACCAGGACATGAACGCGCGCGTGGCGGTGTCAGTCGCGCTGCCGACGAGGGCCGCGAAGACCGCAATCGGCCGCGCGATAAGCAGCGTGACCGCCACTACCCCGACCGCCGCCCAGCCCGAGTGCAGCAAGCCGTGCACTGTGAGCAGGGAGCCGAACACGACGAAGATCCCGAGTTTGACGATCTCCACCAAGTCGGCGGCCTGGCGCTCGAAGTACCCCCGGATGTCGGGCCGCTGGATCCCGAGCGCGATCGCCGCGACGTAGACTGCGATCAAGCCGTTCCCGTGCGGCGTCAGCACCGCGAGTCCGTACGCGACACACGCCACCCCGAGCGCGTACAGCGACTTCTGGTGGGGCGGGATGCCCTCTACCAGCCCGGTTCCGCGAGGGATGACGCGTGCCGCCACCAACCCGACCCCGAGCCCGACCCCGAACCCGATCGCGAGGCTCTCGAGCACGAACTTCCACCACACGAAATGAGATCCGCCGGTCTGGAGCGCCGCCGCCAGCACCAGCACGGCCGGAAGTGCGAGACCGTCGTTGAGCCCGGACTCGAGGTTGAGTGAATGGCGCACCAACCGAGGCACGTGCGGGTTGGTCACCACGCTGGAGGACAGCACCGGATCGGTCGGCGAGAGCAGCGCGCCGAGCAGAAACGCTTCGGTCCACGACAGACTCGTCAACAGGCGCGCGGCGACCGCGACGATCACGGCGGTCAGCGGCATCGCCAGGACGAGCTTGCGAAACGGCAGGTGCCAGTGCGATTGCAGCATCTCGCCCTCGACCTCGAGGCCGTCCCGGAACAGGATCACGATCAAGGCCACCGTCGCCAGCTCGCTGACGAAGCCGCTTCGTGAGACAAAGTGCACCGCCTGGATGCCCCCGTCGCCGAGCACGAATCCGGCGAGCACGAACAGCGCCGTCAGCGACACGAAGCTCCGGCGGGCAAGCCCCGAGACGAGCGCCCCGATCACTAGCAGCGCTCCCAGCGCCAGGATCGAGGACTCGAAGCGACGCGAGACGACGGCGACCACCATCGGCATGTGTAGATGCGCCGCGTTCACGCCGACTAGAGTGTCAGAAGCAGTACCACGAGAGGAGCGGAGTGCGCGTAACCGTGCTGGGCAAGTCGCCGTCCTGGCAGGATGCGGCTGGGGCGTGCAGCGGCTATCTGATCGAGGAGGGCGACTTCAGGCTGCTGCTCGACTGCGGCAACGGCGTGTTCTCCAAGCTGCGCCGGATCTGCGACTACGTCGAGGTCGACGCGGTCCTGATCAGCCACCTGCACGCGGACCACTTCCTCGACCTGGTGCCGTTCAGCTATGCCCTGCGCTACGCGCCGCGCCAGCAGCCGGTCCCGGTCGGCGGTTGGCCGGGAACCGACGATCCGGCCCGGCCGAGCCTCTACGTACCGAGCGGAGCGACCGAGATGTTTCGCAAGCTCGTCGGATGCTGGGGTGCCGAGGACCTAATCGAGACCGCCTTCGCGGTGCGCGAGTACGGTGCCCTCGACGAGTTGCACCTGGGTCCATTGGTGATCCGCTTCTGCGAAGTGCCGCACTTCACGATCACCTACGCGGTCGAGCTGTCCAGCAACGGCTCGCGGTTCACGTTCAGCGCCGACTGCAGCCCCAACCAGGAGCTGGTGCGTTTCGCCCACGAGACCGACGTACTGATGATCGAGGCGACGCTGCCGAGGCCCGAGCGGACGGGCGCCCGTGGACACCTGACCCCGCGCGAGGCGGGGGAGCACGGCAAGCACGCCGGCGCCCGCAGGCTCGTGCTCACGCACTACTCCGACGAGATGGATCCGGAGTGGGCGCGCACCGAGGCGGTCAGGGCCTATGGAGGCCCGGTCGAGTTGGCCCAGGAGGGCGCTGTCTACACGGTTTGAGGCCTGCGCGGATCGCGTATCCTTATCTTTCACCCGCCCCCAAGCGTCGAGGGAGACCTATGGCATCGTTGCGCAAGAAGGCCAAGGCGGCTGTTCCTTTCAGTGCCGCCGACCTGGCCAATATCACCAAGACCAACCCCTATATCCAGCGATTGATCGACGATCCAGAGCTGCGCGACAACGTGCGCACAGCGCTTGACTCGAGCAAGAGCGCGTATGGACGGTTGGCGAACGGGAAGGCCCCGCACCGGGCGCTGGTCGAGGACAAGAAGCTTCAGAAGGACCTGCGTGACCTCGCCGAGGCCGTACGCGAGGTGACGGTGAGCCTCAACGAGGCGCCGAGCAAGCGGGCCCGCAAGACCAAGCGCAAGGGCGGCCTCGGGCGCAAGCTGCTGCTCGTCCTGATCGGCGCCGCGGTGGCGCTCGCCGTCAGTGAGAAGCTCCGCTCCAAGGTGCTCGACACGCTGTTCGGCGCCGAGGAGGAGTTCCAGTACACGCCGCCGCCGGCCTCGAGCACGACGCCTCCGGCCACTCCGGTGACCGCCGCCTGACCGCCGCGCCGCAGTCCACGGCCGTGCGAAGGCGCCCTTCGATGGGCGCCTTCGCCGTTGAGGCGCGACTAGAATCGCTCAGGTCATGGAGGCGGCCGCAATCACTCACCGCTCCTCGGGCGAGCTCCCGAGCGACAAGGCGGGGCGGATCGTCGAGGCGATGCGGACAAGCGTCGCGGCGAGGGGTATCGCCGGCTCGACCTTTGACCACGTCGCGCGCGAGGCGGGCGTGTCGCGCGGCCTGCTGCATTACTACTTTCAGACCAAGGAGCGGCTCCTGGTTGAGGTGGTGCGGCGCGAGTGTCAGGTTCGAGGCCAGCTGCTGAACCAGGCGGTGGCCGGAGCGGATGGCGCCGACGAGCTGATCGACGCGCTGGTGCGCAGCTTCGAGGAGCTCCTCGGGGAGGGGTCCAGCGAGGTGGTGATGTTCTACGAGCTGCTTACGCTCGCCCAGCGAAACGACGGCATCGCCACCGAGCTGGCCGAGCTGGCCCGGACGCTTCGGCTCCAGCTCGCGCAAGCGCTGAGGGCCGGCAGCGAAGCAGGGGTGTTCGAGCTTCGGGCCGACTGCGGTGACGTGGCCGCCTTCCTGCTCGCGCTCGCCGACGGAGTCATGATCAGGCGCATGAGCGAGCCGGATCTCGACGTCCGCCGGCTGATGGATCAGGCCGTCGTGGCGGCGCGCGCGCTGCTCGCGTGAAGTCGGAGTGCGCCGGCTAGCCGCGCTGAGCGCAGCGCTCGTGGTTCTGGGAGTGCTCGTGGTCGCCCAGCTCGTGCTGCCGGCGGTCGCGGCGCAGAGCTTGCGCGACCGTCTCGCGCGCTCGGGGCAGGTGCTCGCGGTGAAGGTGCACGCCTTCCCCGCGATCGAGCTGCTCTGGCGCCAAGCCGACAGTGTCGTCGTCAAGCTTGGCCGATACGCATCGAGCCCGGGACGGCTCGCCGGACTGATCGCCCAGGCCGGCGACGTCGGCTCGCTCGACGCCTCCGCCCGCGAGCTCGACACCGGCCTGCTGACGCTCCGGGATGCCACCGTGCACAAGCGCGGCAGCGAGCTGACCGGGACTGCGCGGGTGACCGAGGCCGACATCCGCGCGGCGCTGCCGGTGCTTGGATCGGTGACGCCGGTCGCCTCTGGCGACGGCCGGCTGACCTTCCGGGGGACGGCGACCCTGTTCGGCGTCAGCGCCGCGGTCGACGCGACGGTGAGCGTGCAGAGCGGGGCGCTTGTCGTGGCCCCGGACGTCCCCTTCGGCGGCCTGGCCACGATCCGGGTCTTCTCCGACCCGCGTCTCGAGGTCCAGAGCATCGCCGCCGCGCCGTCCGCCACCGGGTTCTCGGTCAGGGCGACCGCGCGGCTTCGCTAGCGCCGGGCTACCAGCACGGCACGTCCCGCGACGTCGCCCGCGGCGATCATCCTCGCCACGCCGCGCGGTGCGTCCTTCAGGTAGCGATCCAGGAACGCGATCGTCACGCGCTCGACGATCGACAGCTGCGGTTGCTCGTAGGTGTAGGGCGGAAGGTGCCCGGCGCCGAGCAGCTTCAGCAGGTACTTGGGTCGCGGCGCGAGTCCGAAGAACGCGTACGTGGACTGGGGCCGGTTGATCGAGTCGGCCGTGCCCTGCGTCGCGAGCAGCGGCGGACTCGGGGCCGGGAAGTCAAAGCCGCCGACTCCCGGTATCTCGGCGCCCGACAGGATGATCGCCGCGCGCACGCGGCGGTCGACGTAGTAACGGTCATAGGCGACCGCGAGCGCGGTCTCGCCGCCGTCCGATTGCCCGCTCACGGCCACGCGACGGGGGTCGATCAAGCCGGCCAGCGGGCTGTGGCGGTCGGCGCTGGCGGCGAGCATCCGGGTGATCACGAAGCTCATGTCGCGCGGCTGGTTGACGATGTCGGCCTCGTCCGGACCGCCCGGAGCATGGGCGTTCCCGAGCGGGAAGACCGGGGCGGCGACCACGTATCCGGCCTGGGCCCACGCTCGGAGGAGCCGGAAGTAGTACGCCGGCGTAACCGCGAATCCGTGGCCGAAGACGATCAGCGGAAACGGTCCGGTGGCGTGCTCGGGATAGCGCACCACGGTCACCAGCCGGCGCGGCTGCGGACGACGCCCGGGGAGCCGGATCAGGCGGCTCGAGTCGACCAGCGTCAGTACGCGTTCCGTGACCGCGTAGCGAGGTGGCCGGTTCAGCGACGCGCGCCCGCGTGACACCGGCGTGCCCGCCCATGGGCTGACCAGTCGCGACCCGGCGCAGCCCGCCAGCGCCCACGCCATCGCCACCAGCACGATCACGATCCCGGTACGACCCCAACGGCTGGGGCCCGCTGCGCCGCTAGCGAACGTAGACGCCAAAGAAGTCGCGGTCATCGGGCGTCAGATAACGCTGGGGGGAGCGGTCCATGCTCGCCAGCAGGTTGGCGGCTCCGATGGCGCCCGGATGGTGGTAGGTGATGAAGCTGGTCCAGTAGGTGTTGATGTCGAGCTCCATCGCACGGACGGCGCCGGCGTGGATAAGGATCGCGGCCAGCGAGCCAACCGTCTGGATGTTGGCGGCCGCGTAGATCAGGTTTCCGTGGCGGTCGATTCCCACCGCGGAGCGCCACACCCGGACCGCATTGCCGAGCGTCGCCCCCCACTCGGGACCGTCGGAGAGGTTGGGGTTAGGGCGTCCGTGGTTGACGATCAGCGGCAGGTTCTGACGCGCATAGAGGATGCTCGAAGCCGCCACCGGACCCCCGCTCCAGGCCTTCACGTCCACGCTGCCGTCGCGGTAGCGCACGATCGTCGCGAGCCCGGGCTTCAGCGCCGCGTAGGTGTGGCCGCCGGAGGCAAAGCCGCCGCCGGAGTCCTGGAGCTTGAAGCCGCTGTTGAACGTGGCGACGAGCCGTCGGCGAAGCTCGGGCGGGACCTCCATCGGGCCCCGGGAGGTCATCGACACCGCCGGCTCGAGCCGGCCGGGGTACAGCCACACCGAGGTCCGGGTGTGGTCGATCCAGGCGACGCCGGCTACGTTCTGCGGGTAGTTCGGGTCCGGCCGGAAGCTCGTCACGAGCACCGGAGGACGGCTCCCGCCGGCCGAGAAGGTCGCGTGCCACACGCCTTCGCCGGGCAGCGCCGGATGGATCACGGGACGGATCCGGGGCGGCCGGTAGTAGCTGGGTGTGCGCGCCGGCGGGCGTGCGCGCCCGGTCAGCGGCGGCCCCGCGCCGGGCTGCTGGGGCAGCGAGCGCAGCGCGGGCCCTCCGGTCGCGGGCGCGTTGAGCGAGTAGTAGATCGATTCCACCTTGTTGACCAGGCCGCGCGCACCGTTGTCGCGCATCCACTCGACGCTTCTGATCGACAGGCTCGAGTCCGACGGCTGCGTGAGCATCTGCGCGTAGGAGACCAGCGCCGGGAGCGCCAGAGCGAGCGCAGTCATCAGCGCGATTCTCCGGGTGCGCCGCGGGCCGTCACGTCTCGGGGGCGCGGACCGCCCGCCGCCGCGGGGGCGGGCCGGGCGTTGCGGCGCCGCCCGGGGCAGGACGGGAGGTCTGGTCGGAGCCAGCATCGGACGATCCTGCCAATCCGTCTCAGCGGTTTGGCTTAAGGACGTCTGAGAGGTCCCTCATCAAAGCGAGAGCTTTGCTTCATCGAGCGTACGCTAGCTTCACGCTCGATGACGTCCCCGCCACGAGGTTCGGCGTCGCGGTGGCCGGCTCCCAGCAGGGCGTTGCCGGCCAGCGCGTCGGTGACCACCACTTCTGCCGACCTAGACCGGCCGGGACCCGTGCTCCCGCGCCGAGGCCGCGTGCGTGCGGCGCTCGTCACCGCCCGGCCTGCCCAGTGGATCAAGAACACGCTCGTGGTCGCCGCGGCCGGGGCCGCGGGGGCGCTCGGTCACGACGACGTCCCCGTCCGGGTGGGGCTCGCGTGCCTGGCCTTCTGCCTGATCTCGTCCGGTGTGTACGCGCTCAACGACAGCCGTGATGTCGCCGAGGACCGCCGCCATCCGCGCAAGCGCTACCGGCCCGTGGCCGCCGGGGAGCTCGAGCCGCGCGAGGCGGTCCTGCTCGGCACGGGGTGGCTGCTGGCGGGACTGATCTTGTGCGTCTCGATCCGCCCCCTGCTGGGGGTGGTCGGGGCGGCTTATGTCGCGCTGACGCTCAGCTACACGTTCGTCCTGCGTCACATCGTGCTCCTGGACATCACCGCCGTGGCGGGCGGATTCGTGCTCCGGGCGTTGGCCGGCGGCGTTGCCGCCCCGGTCACGCTGTCGCGGTGGTTCGTGCTCGTGGTCAGCGCCGCCGCCCTGTTCGTCGCCGCGGGCAAGCGGCAGGCCGAGCTGCTGCGAACCTCGCAGGACGTCGCCCCGCAGGGCAGCGAGGGCGTCAGACGTGTGCTGCGGCGCTACAGCCCCGGTGGCCTGCGGCTCCTGCTCGCCGGCAGCGGCGGGTGTGCCCTGTTCGCCTACAGCGTGTGGGCGTTCGAGCTTCCCGACGTCGACGGCATACCGTGGCGGTTGCTGACCGTGATCCCGTTCACCGCCGCCCTGCTTCGCTACGGTGCGCTGGTGCGATCCGGTGGCGGCGAAGCACCCGAGGAGATGCTGCTCTCAGACCGCTGGCTCGCCTTCGGCGCGGCGGTATGGCTGTTGCTGTTTGCGCTCAGTGTCCATGCTGCCGGCTGACGCGGCGCTGGCCAGCGCCGCCCCGGCCTCCGCCGCCCCCCCAGGCTTGACCGCCACAGTCTGCGGGTGGGGCGGCGGCGGTCCGGTCCCGGTAACGCTCTTGTGACCCGAAAACCTCGAAGGGTTGCGC
>JBPCQU010000136.1:0-6208 GCA_050997795.1 Solirubrobacteraceae bacterium
GGCCTGGGGGCCGAGATCCGCGAGCCACCGCGCTCTCTGACTCACGACGAACAATCTTGTTCCGAGTCCTCTGCGCAAGCGCCATTCGAAACGGAAATCCGGCTGGCGGCGAGGCTCGTGGACGAGCTTACGGATGCTCTGCGTACATACAGGGGCTGTACGATTCCGATCCTGATGAGCCAGATAGACTCCAAGCGGGAGCGGCGGATCAACATGCGTGTAAGTGAGCAGCAGGAGCGGATCCTGCGAGCCGCTGCCGAGCTGAGCGGGGAGACGCTGACCGGCTTCGTGCTTTCGGTCGCCACGGAGCGCGCCGCGGACGTCGTTGCGCGAGCCCAGCGAATTGACGTCACCGCGGAGGCATTCGATCGCTTTATTGCGGCTCTGGACGGGCCGCCGGAGGAGATGCCGACGGTCCGGAGATACGCCGGCAGGCGCCGACCCGCTCTGGCCTGTCGAGGCGCTCGGGGACAACCATCAGATTGACGGCTTCAGCTCCGGTGTCGGTTCGCTGGACCGCTGGCTGCGGCAGTCGGCGCGGACGGCCGCCGCTGGTGGCACTGCCGCGACGTACGTGCTGTGTCGTGGTGACCGAGTCGTCGGCTACTACGCGCTGGCGATGAGCTCGGTCGGGCACGCGGGTGCGCCGGGACGCCTTCGGCGGGGGATGCCGGATCCCGTGCCCGTGGTCTGCTTGTGCGGCTCGCCATCGATAGCGGCGAACGGGGGACAGGGCTCGGCGGTGAGCTGCTCATCGACGCGCTCCGGCGGTGCGTACGCGGCGGCCGTGAGTTCGGAGGACGGGCGGTAGTCGTCGACGCGATCGACCCGGATGCGGAGGCCTTCTATCGCCACTTCGGCTTCAAGGAGCTCGAACGGCAACGACTTTGGCGCCGTGTCTCCGACATCGACCGTGCTCTCGGCAACTGAGCACCTTCGGCGCGAGGCAGCGGGTGCGTCGCGTCAAACATTTCTCAACGAACCGCGGCGAACGGACCGGATTTTCCCGGACGCGGAACCGGGCGAAGTGCCGAATGCCGGTGAGGAAAGTCAGGATTCATAGATGCGCAGAGGCGTGCAGGTGGCAAGACGATCGAAGTCTGCGTCGGCGTGAAGCAGCGGAGCCGCGGTACGCACGCAGGGGACGGCGATCAGGCAGTCGAGCGTCTTGCGGATGGTGACGCCGCTGCGGCGGGCGCTCCGGTACAGCTCGGCAGCGAGTGAGAAGTCCTCGAGCGCTTGCAGTCGCAGGATCGGGAAAGCACGCAGGTGAGACTCGACCTTGGCCGCTTCGTCATCGCGCAGACCCTGCAGGATCTCGGCGAAAACGATGTCGGTGAGTGCGACCGGCTCTCCGGTCTCGATCAGGCGGATGCACGTCGCGGCGGTGGGGGAGTCCACGCCGTTGAGAACGTCGATCCAGACGCTGGTATCGACGACGATCACGTGCCGGCGCGCTGGCTGCGCGACTCTGCGAGGTCACCCTCCCAGTGCACCCTTCCGCGGAGGCTGAGCAGGTCGCGTCGGCGCTGTCGGGCAACGAGCTCGCGCAGTGCGTAGTCGACCGTCTCTCGCTTGGTGGCCAGCCCCGTGAGGCGACGCGCCTCCTCCAACACCTCATCGTCGATGTCGATGTTCGTTCGCATACACATGACCATACACTGCCCAACGTGTAGGCGTGTCCGACCCGGTGGTTGCCAACGTGCTGACATGAACAACGCGGAGGGTCGCTGAGCGGGTCCTGAGGAAACTCAATCGATCAGACCGCGGATGTCCTCGGCGGTGATCGTGCTGGCGAAAAGGTCACCGTCATCGAGCACGCCGCTGAACAGCTGGGCCTTGCGCCGCGCGAGCGCGCGCACCTTCTCCTCGATCGTGTCATGCGAGATCAGCCGGTAGATCATCACCTGACGTGTCTGGCCGATGCGGTGGGCGCGGTCGATCGCCTGCGTCTCGGTGGCCGGGTTCCACCAGGGGTCGAGCAGGAAGCAGTAGTCGGCCTCGGTGAGGTTGAGGCCGACCCCGCCGGCCTTCAGGCTGATCAGGAACACCGATTCGTCGTCTGATCGGAAGCGCTCGAGCACCTTGTCGCGGCGGCGAGTACGACCGTCCAGGTAACAGAGGTCGATTCCTTCGGCCTGCAGCCGATCGCGCACTCGGCTGAGGAAGGTGGTGAACTGGCTGAACACGATGGCGCGGTGGCCGGTTGCGATCACGTCGTCGAGCTGCTCGACGAGCGCGTCGAGCTTCGCGCAGGGCACGGCGTCGTGTTGTGCGTCGACCAGCGCGGGGTGGAGGCTCAGCTGGCGCAGCCGAGTGATCGAGCGCAGGATCGTGATCCGGTTGTGCTCGAAGTCGTCGAGCAGTCGTAGAACCCGCTGGCGCTCACGCTGGAGGTAGGTGTCGTAGAGCTTGCGGTGGCGGGGGTGGAGCTTGACCGCGAGGGTCTGCTCCTGCTTGGGTGGGAGCTCGGTGGCGACGTGCTCCTTGGTGCGCCGCTTGACCAGCGGCTTGATCCGACGCCGAAGGCGGCCCAGCCGTGCTCTGTCACGACCGCGCTCGATCGGCCGGGCGTAGTGCTCGGCGAAGCGCTGCGGATCGGGGAACAGCCCCGGCGCGGTGAGCGACAGCAGCGCCCACAGCTCCATGAGGTTGTTCTCCATCGGCGTGCCGGTGATCGCGAGCTTGAACTGCACGTCCAGCTCTCGCGCGCAGCGGTGCGTCTTTCCCCGGTGGTTCTTGACGAACTGTGCCTCATCAAGGATGAGGCCCGTCCACGCGGTCGTGCCGTAGGCCTCGGCGTCCAAGCGAAACAGCGTGTACGTGGTGATCACGATGTCGGCGGTCGCGATCTTCTCCATCGAGCGCCCGGACTTGGCCAGCGTGTCGAGCACGACATCGACGCTCAGCTCGGGGGTGAACCGAGCTGCCTCCGTCGCCCAGTTCGGAGCGACGCTCGTCGGAGCGACGACGAGGAAGGGACCCACGGTCGGATCGCGCTCCCGCGCGTGACAGATGAGCGCGAGCGTCTGCAGCGTCTTGCCGAGTCCCATGTCATCGGCGAGGACCCCTCCGAGGCGAAGGTCCCATAGCGCGGCCAGCCACGAGAAGCCCTCTCGCTGATAGGGCCGCAGCTGGGCGCGGAGTCCCCGCGGCCCTTCGTAGACGGGCAGCGCCTCGAGCTCCACGAGCGGTGCCACCCCCCGCCGCCAGCTCTCCGCCTGCTCGCTGACGACGCCCAGCGCGGTCAGCTCAGACCACAGTCCGGCTTGGTAGCGGCTGATCCGCAGCGACGACCCCGGCGAGTCGACCAGCCCACGAGCCTCCTCGATGAGTGCGCGCAGCGACTCCAACCGCGGATCCTCGAGCGAGAAGTGAGCGCCGTCGTCGAGCAGCATCCGCGTCTCGCCACGGGACAGCGCACTGAACAGCTCGAGGAACGGCACCTCGTACCCGGCGACGGTGATCGTCACGCCGAGATCGAACCAGTCCCGTTCACCGGCGACCTCGGTCGTCGACACACCGACGGCGAGCGATTCGCCGACGTCGCGATAGTCCGGCGGCTGCCCCTCGGCCCGCACGCGCAATCTCGAATGCTCGGCGAGCCGTGGCAGAACCTTGGTCGCGAGGCGGAGGCTGTCGAGGCCCGAGAGCGTTGCGGGCGGCCCGGCGGCGGGCCGGCCGGCCTCGTCGAGCAGGCCGACCTCCCGAAGCATGGGTTCGTCGAGCGCGATCCTCGTCAGCTGTTCCCGCTCAGCGCCGTGGTCTCGAAAACCAAGGCTGTCGCCATGTTCGGTGTCGAGCCGCGTCCGGTGCCGAGCGTTCCCGACCTCGTACTCCCACTCCCAGTCGACCGTGACGAGCGGGCCGGGTCCATGCTGTGCCCGCAGTGCGAGGGCGGGTCCCGAAACCTCGGGCGGAGTGAAGGACTCGTCGGAGGAGACGATGGGCGCGACCTGTGCCAGCGCGGGGCATAGCTCGTGCGCGAAGCGCTCGATCTCGGCCTCGGGCAGAATCAGCTGGTCGCCGGAGAGCAGCATGCGTTCGAGCTGCGGCACGGTTGGCCTGGCCAGCCGCACGAGGCGCAGCCGCCAGCGATCGAGATCGCGGCTTGAGTCCACGTCGGAGCGCTCGGAGCACACGATGCCGTGCCCCGTTTGACCGACGAAGCGCACGGGGACGAGGTGCTCGGTAGGAACGTCGGCCCGCAGGACGGCTCCGATGCTGAAACCGCCGCTGCCCTCGCGCTTGACGTCGAGCACGAGCTCGCCGTTGAGGTGGGGCGCGACCTCGCCGAGGTCGGAACGGGCGTGGATGAGCACCAGTCCCAGACGTGCCGCCTCGTCGAGCAGCGGCCACAGCTGTGGGCTCTCGCATCCCGAGAGATCGATCGCCCGTTCGCTTCGGTAGGAGTACATATAGCTGCTGCGCGGGTCGTGCAGTCGGTACACGGCATGCAGCTCGCGGATGAGCGCGAGGTGGTCGTCGCGGTATCCGCCGTCCCGAACCGTCCAGGCGTCCAGGCTGCCCCAGTCCAGCGAGCCGTTCACCCAGCCCCCGCGCGCGCCCGGGCGCATGAGCCGGGCCATGAGCCGGAGCGCACGATGGTCGGGGTAGCGCGCGGCGGTCAGGCGCAGCTCGATGGCCAGTGGGTTGCCGGCCGCTGCCTGGCCACGGGCGGCCATGAGCGCTCGCAGCGGCTGCTCCCATGCGCTCGGCTGCGGCGCAGACACCGCGCCGGCCCGTCCTCCTGCGGGCTGACGGGCGACGCGCTCACGTGTCGGTCGCCCTGGGTTCTGCTTCTTTGCGGTCAGGACGACCGCCACGACGTGCTTGCAGTTCCAGCCGACGGGACACGTGCACTCGCCCTCCACGAACACGAGCCCGTCGTCGCTGCCGTCCTCGAAGTGGACTTCGGTCTGGTAGAGCCCGCTGTGACCGACGACACGGGCGCCCAGCACCTGCTCGTCCTCGTCCCAGGTCAACGACAGCACCCGCTTGCCCCGCGCGTAGGCGGCACCGCGCTTGAACGCCGTTGTGGAGAAGTTGCTTTCCAGCTCCGAGCGGTCGAGGCTGCTTAGCTGACTAGCCGTTCCCAACACCGCCCGAAGGCTAGGTTTGCGCTCGGACGCTTCGCGCGCCTTCGTACCAGCTCACGCCGGAGGGCTACCAAGGACCGCCTGGCTGTCGGCAACGGCGGTGGCGAGGAAGCGGTGAGTCCAGTCCTCGGCGTGGCGGCGAGAGTCGAGAAACAGCACGGGCACCTGTGCATAGCGGGCCTGGAGTCGGACGAGCTGATCGGCGAGCCAGCCGGACGGCGCGTGCTCGTAGGCGAGCAGCGCCGAGTACCGTCCCTCGACCGCCACAGCGGCGAGCGGCAGCTCCGCGAGGCGCCCCAGTTGGAAGGCGAGGGTGCCATCGGAGAGAGAGCTCGCGAGGTTCTCAAGGGTCTTGCGCTCGACGGTCGCCAGCAGCTCGCCACTGGTGGCACGGACCCCGTAGTCGCCGGCCGGCAGCGCCTCACGATGTCGTTCAACGGAATGGTTGGCGAACCGGTAGGGATAGCGCTCTCGACTATCGACCAGGACCACCAGGGGCTCGTGGAGCGCTCGGCCTCGCGGCACGCGAGCGCCCGGATTAGCCGATCGGGCCGTCCGCTGGGTCTGCCAGAAGATCGCGTCGCGACCGCGTACCTGCGTGAAAACAAACTGTGAGCGCGCGCGCGAAGACCGTTCCAGCACGAGGTCCACCGCTGCGCCTCGCCGCCGACACAGGCGCACCGGCTCACGCTCGATCACCTCGGCATCGGCCGGCCACGGCTCCTCGAAGCGGTGGCAGTACACCCGCGCGCTCGAGGGCCAGGTCTCACGAGCCTTCAGCACGAGCCCATCCTCGAGCGGGAGGCGCAGCAGATAGGGGAGCTTGCTGTCCGCTTGCGGATTGCGCACCACGACGAAGTCGGCGCCGGTGCGTGGATCCGGCCCAGGCACACCGCGGAGTCTGCCATGTCGGCCAGCGCCGTACGCCGACGTGCCGTTGCGTACGACCTCCGAGTCAAACGAAGGGCAAACGAACCGAACCGCACTCAACGGCGCGGGCCGACACGAGCGTGCAAGGGGCAGCTTCCTCGGCTGGAGCCGGGAGCGTCGAGCGCCGGCGGCGGACGGTCAGACATGATCAACGTCGGCCTCATAACGCGAAGGTCGCG
>JBPCQU010000262.1:0-4218 GCA_050997795.1 Solirubrobacteraceae bacterium
CCGACGATCTTCTGGAACGCCGGCGCCGCCACCGAGCCGCCATAGATCGAGCCCTGCGGCTCGTCGACCATCACGGCTACGACGAGCTTCGGGGCCCGCGCCGGGACCATGCCGATGAACGACGCGATGAACTCGCTGCTGGAGTACTTGCCGTTCACGACTACGTTCGCCGTTCCCGTCTTGCCGGCCAGGTCGTAGCCCGGGATCGCCGCCCCCGAGGCGGTACCGCCGTCGGCGAGCACGCCCCGCAGCATGTCGCGCAGCTCTGCGGACGTGGAGTTGGAGATCACCCTGTGACCGACCGGCAGCCGGGTTGCCTTGCCGCCGATCGCGGCCACGATCCGAGGTGGCCTGAGGATGCCCCCGTTGGCGATCGCCGAGTAGGCCGTCGCGATCTGGATCGGCGTCACCGACTCCCCCTGCCCGAACGGCAGGTTGCCCATCGAGGAGCCCGAGTACTTCGACAGCGGCAGGATGATCCCGGAGTCCTCCCCGGGGAGGTCGACGCCGGTTTTGGCCCCGAAGCCAAAACGGCGCACCCAGTAGCTGAAGCGCGCCGCACCGAGCTTCGCGCCGATTTCGTCGGCGCCGATGTTGCTCGAGACCTTCAGGATCTGCGCCACCGAGAGGACTTCGTCGGGATGGCTCTCGGCGTCGTGGATCTGGCGGTCGGCGACCTGGAGCATCGAGGGAACATTGAACTGGGTGCTGGGCGTGACCAGGCCATCCTGGAGCGCGCCGGCGACCGTGATCGCCTTGAACGTCGAACCCGGCTCGTAGTTGAACGAGACCGCACGATCCTCCTGGGCGTAGAGCGGCGCTGCCCCCGGATCGTTGGCGTCGACTCGCGGCCAGTTGGCCAGCGCCTGGATCGCTCCCGTGTTGGGGTTCATCACGATCGCCGTCGCGCCTTTGGGCGAGTACTGGGCTCCGACCCCGGCGAGCACCTGCTCGACCTCGTCCTGCAGCGCGGCGTCCAGGGTCAGCTTGAGCGTCTTGCCAGCCTGCATCGTGTGGACGTCGTCGATCGAGATCGGCTGTCCGATCGCGTCGTTGACGATCTCGCGCACGCCGTCGGTGCCCTTGAGCTGTGCGTTGTACTGGTATTCGAGGCCGCTCTGGTACTTGTCGTGCCAGCCGACCGTTCCGAGGACCTGGGCGGCGGTCCATGCCCGTGGGTACACCCGGGTGACCTGGGGCGAGATCGAGATGCCGTTGAGCTGAAGCTTCATGATCGCCGTCGCCCGATCGGCGGGCAACAGGTGGGCCAGGTACACGAAGCCTCGGTGAGGCTCGGTCAGCAGCCCCAGCACGGTCAAAACCGGCTTGCCGAGCAGCGGCGCGAGCTTCTGCGCTGCGGCCAGCGGGCTCTTGAGCTTCTTGATCAGGTACGGGTCGGCGGCGACGTCGTCCGCCGACTCGGAGATCGCCAGCTGCACGCCGTTGCGGTCGGTGATCGTGCCCCGCTCGGCGGGGATCACGTCGCGCGTGATCTGCTGGGTGACGGCCGCCTGCTGGAGCGATCCCGCCTTGACCACGCCGAGGTCGGCGGCTCTGATCAGAGCGACCGCGAGCAGCGCCAGGAAAGCGACGAAGATCCAGCCGATCCGGCGATCGAGGACGGCCATGTAAGCGCGCTAGCCGCCGGTCGGGGTGGCGGCGCCTGGAGTTGTACTCGACGGACTGGACGCCACGGCAGCGCCACCAGACGTACCCGCATTCGTGCCCGTGCTCGCGCTCGTGCCGGTGCCCGTGGTCGTCATGGCGCCGGTGCGCGTGGTCGTGCCGGTCGATCCCGTGGCGGCGGCCCCGGCCGCCGTGTCGACCGCCGGCAGCGAAGCCACGAAGCCAGCCGCGTTGGTCGGGCGGATGTTCGCCAGCGCCTGCCGGACCTCGCCGCCCGGGTGCGCGGGGAGAAAGTTGATCGCCTCAGGAGGCGGCATCACCAGGCCCATGCCGGCGGCGAGGCGCTCGATCCGCCGATCGTCGGCCAGCGACGCGACGCTTGACCGGAGCTGCTCGTTGAGGCTCTGCAGCTGTGTGCCGCGCTCGAGCGTGCGGCCCATGCTCGCGCTGAGCTTCAGCACCTCCACCTGCATCGCGACGATCCCCGCCAACAGCACGCCGAGCAGCGGGATCCAGGCCCGGCCCCGAACGACTCGGTCGAGCAGCGAATGGTCTGGCAGCGCGCGAACGAACGCGGCTGCGCGCGCCGGCAGCGGGCCGCGAACGAGAGGCTTGGCCCTGCCGATCGGCCTCCGGGCGGGACGCGACGGCCCCGAGACACGGCGCGGCGAGTGTGGCGCCGGCTGCCGGCGCACCGCCCCGGAGTGGCCAGCGGCTCGAGCCGAGGCGCTCGCCACCCCTTGACGCTTGGGCGCAGCCTTGGTGACGGCTGGGCGCCGGGCCGGCGTGGGCTTGCTTTCCCGGGCGGCCGGGGTGATCGCGGTGGGCGTCATGTCGGCGTGACCTCCAGCTTGCGGGCGGCGCGCAGGTGCGCTGACCTGGATCTCGGATTGGCGGCGACTTCGCCCGGGGTCGGAGCCACCGCACGACGCGTGAGGAGCTCGGCCTCGGGTTCGCGTCCGCAGACGCAGATCGGCAACTCGGGTGGGCAGACGCAACCTCGGGCACGGGCCGCGAGAAAGCGCTTGACGAGCCGGTCCTCGAGCGAGTGAAACGAGATCGCCGCGAGGCGTCCGGAGTCAGCGATCAGGTTCCAAGCGGCCGGGAGCCCCGCGTCGAGCTGGACCAACTCGTCGTTGACCGCGATTCGCAGCGCCTGGAAGGTCCGCCGCGCTGGGTGACCGCCGGCGAACTGAGCCGGCACCGGCACCGCGGCCTTGATCGTGTCGACTAGCTGCTGGGTCGAGGCGAGCTCGTGGCGGCGGCGGGCGCGGACGATCGCGCGCCCGATCTGCGTGGCGTAGCGCTCCTCGCCGTACTCGCGCAAGAGGCGCGCGAGGCGGCGCTCATCCCAGGTGTTGACTATCTCCTCGGCGGTCAGCTCCTGCTCGGGATCCATCCGCATGTCGAGCGGGGCGTCGTAGGCGTAGGAGAATCCGCGCTCCCAGGTGTCCACTTGCATCGAGGACATCCCCAGATCGAGATAGACGATGTCGGCGCTCAGGCGCTCTTCGTGCAGCTCCGCGAGCGCCGTCACGAAGTCGGCGCGGATGAAGCGCGTCTGGCAGGGCACTTCCGCCGCCAGCGCCGCAAACCGCTCCTCGGCCACCGGATCACGGTCTATGCCGATTAGCGTTCCGGCGGGACCGACGCGTTCGGCGATCAGCCGGGCGTGGCCGCCGCCGCCGACCGTGCAGTCCACCGCGATCTCACCCGGGCGCGGATCGAGCAGATCGATCAACTCGCCGGCGAGGACCGGGGTGTGAGTCTTGGTCATGTCAAGCAGTGTCGCCAAGGCTCGCTGCGATGTCGGGTATCCGGGTCAGGACGTCCTCGAAGTTGTGCGCGTAGCGCCGGCGATCCCAGACCTCGAGGCACTCGCCCGAGCCGGTCACGACTACCTCCTTGTCGAGTCCGGCGTAGTCCATCAGGCGCGGCGGGATCATCACTCGATTGGCGGCGTCGAGCTCGGTGTCAAAGGACGCGTTGAAGAAGAAGCGCTTCAGCTCGCGGGCCTTCGGAGAGGCCGGGTTCAGGTCGGCGAGCGTGGAGGCCGTGAACTGATCGTAGGTCTCGGGCGTCCAGATCGCGACCGTCCGCGGCGCGCCGGCCTGGACCTCGTGCGAAGCCGCGAGCACTACCCCGCTCGAAAGCGCCCCCCGGAACTTGGCCGGGATCGTCAGCCGGTGCTTGGCGTCGAGCGCGTGTTCGAAGGTTCCGCGAAAGGTCAAGGTTTCTCATGCGCCTGGGCGAAAACAGAGAAAACCCGGGTGGCTGGGTGGGAGGAGCCCTGCCACCCGGGTTCGCACATGTGCCCCACGATAACCCACGATCTCCCACAATGCAACTCAATTCCCACCTCAGGCCCCACGGAGGGCCATTTTTCGGCTCTTTGGGCGTCACAGCGCCCGCCGGCACACGGGATACGCGGTGGGACGCCCGCCCACGACGCAACCGGCGGTCCTGCACGATCGGTTGCAGCGACGCGTTATGGGTCAACCGTTGCCGCCGTCGGGCGGTTCCGTCCGAGGCGTGTGTCTGTGGCGGCCGTCGACTCAGGTCACGCGCCGCGCACCGGCCGCGACGCGACCG
>JBPCQU010000146.1:0-7387 GCA_050997795.1 Solirubrobacteraceae bacterium
GGGATGGGCTTCGACGGCTCCTCGATCACCGGCTTCAACGCGATCGAAGAGTCCGACATGATCGCGATGCCCGACCCGAGCACCTTCAGCGTGCTCCCGTGGCGGCCTAACGAGGCCGGCGTGGCGCGGATGTTCTGCGACATCCAGACCCCCGAGCGGACCCCGTACGAAGGCGATCCGCGCCACGTGCTCCGGCGCGCGATCGAGCGCGCCAACGCGATGGGCTTCGACCACTACTACGTCGGCCCAGAGCTCGAGTACTTCTACTTCCGGGACTCCAAGTCGACCGAGGTCCTCGACGAGGGCGGCTACTTCGACCTGACCACGCTCGACGCCGGCTCGGATCTGCGGCGCGAAACGGTACTCGCGCTCGAGCAGCTCGGGATCCACACCGAGTACACCCACCACGAGGTCGGTCCCAGCCAGCACGAGATCGACATGCGCTACGCCGATGCGCTGAAGATGGCCGACGACTGCATGACCTACCGGATCACGGTCAAGGAGTACGCGATGAAGTACGGGCTGCACGCGACCTTCATGCCCAAGCCGCTGTTCGGCGAGAACGGCTCCGGGATGCACACGCACCAGTCGCTGTTCCACGGCGAGGAGAACGCCTTCTACGACGCCGACGACGCCTACTTCCTGTCCGACGTCGGCAGGGCGTTCATCGCCGGTCAGCTCCGCCACGCCCGCGAGATCTGCTCGATCTTCGCTCAGTGGGTCAACTCCTACAAGCGGCTCGTCCCCGGCTACGAGGCGCCGGTGTACGTGGCCTGGTCGCGCCGCAACCGCTCGGCCCTGGTTCGCGTTCCCCTGTACCACCCGGGTAAGGAGCGAACGACGCGGATGGAGCTGCGCTGCCCTGATCCGGCCTGCAACCCCTATCTGACCTTTGCGGTGCTGCTCCAGGCGGGGCTCGAGGGGATCGAGCACGGCTACGAGCTCCCCGACCCGATGGAGAAGAACCTCTACCACCTGTCTCCGGAGGAGCGCCGTCGGCTGGGGATCGACCAGCTGCCCGAGACGCTCGGCGAAGCGATCGAGCTGACCTCGCAGTCAGAGCTGGTCCTGCGCACGCTCGGCGAGCACATGTTCAACCGCTACATCGAGATCAAGCGCCAGGAGTGGGACGACTACCGCGTCCAGGTCACTCCGTGGGAGCTCGAGCGCTACCTGCCGGTGCTCTGAGCCGCCAGTGCCGCCGCGAGCTCCTCGGCGCTGGTGACCGGAGCCCGGCAACTGAAGTGCTCGCATACATAGGCGGCTGCCCGCCCGTCGATCGCAGTGCGACCCTGCAGTAGCGGGACGCCGTCCGGGTTCCCCCCGGCGAGCACGACGTGGGGGCGGTACTCGCCGCGCACGACGGCGACCAGCTCGTCGGCATCGGCGCCACCGACGACGGCCACTTCCCTGGTCCGCGCCAGGTAGAAGTCAAACGCCTGCAGCGCGTGACCGAAGGCGAGGGGGTGACGGCCGGCGATCGGCGCCAGCAGCCGCAGGACCCCGAGCGCCTGGCGCTCGTACTCGGCTTCGCCCGAGAGCAGCGCCAGCCGCAGGAGCCCATACGCCGCGGCCGAGCTCCCCGACGGGATCGGCGAGTCCTCGAGATCCTTGCGGCGAGGAAAGCGTTGCCGCTGATCCTCCACGGTGGTAAAGAAGCCGCCCCGCTCGATGTCGGCGAAGCGCTCGATCATCACGTCGGCGAGCCCGACGGCTTCGCGGTACCAGCGTGGATCGAACGTCGCCTCATACAGCGCCGTCAGCGCCTGCACCAGGTACGCGTAGTCGTCGAGATAGGCGCCGATGTGGGCCCGCCCGTCCTTCCAGGTCCGCAGCAGCCCGCCGCCCGGGTCGCGCAATTCCGCCAGCAGGAACTCAGCGCACTGCACCGCGGCGGCGACGTAGTCCTCGCGGGCCAGCGCACCCCCCGCGTCCGCGAGCGCCGAGATCATCAGCGCGTTCCACGACGTCAGGCGCTTGTCATCCCGTCCCGGGCGCACGCGCTCAGACCGCGCGCCGTAGAGCTGGCAGCGGATCTCGGGCAGACGCTCGGGCTCGGGTCCGTGGGCCTGCAACACGTTCGTCGCGCCCTCGAAGTTGCCCGCCTCGGTGGCGCCGAAGTAGGCGATCGCCTCCTGCGCGAGCGATTCGCCCCCGAGCGCCCGGCGAAGCTCGTCCACCGTCCAGACGTAGAACTTCCCCTCCGCGCCCTCGGAGTCGGCGTCGAGCGCGGAGCAGAAGCCGCCTTCGGGGCCGCGCATCTCGCGCAGAGCCCAGTCGAGCGTCTCACAGCAAACGCTCTTCAGCCTGGGCTCGCCTGACACCAGCCAGCCGTGCAGGTAGGCCCGCGCGAGCAGCGCGTTGTCGTAGAGCATCTTCTCGAAGTGGGGCACGGTCCAGTTGGCGTCAACCGAGTAGCGCGAGAAGCCGCCGCCGACCTGGTCATAGATCCCGCCTTTAGCCATGCAGCGCAGCGTGTGCAGCGACATTCCGGTCTCGCCCCGCACGAGCAGGAACTCGATCGCCGAGGACATCGGGAACTTCGGCGCCCGCGCGAAGCCGCCCTGCTGGCCGTCGTAGGACCCGCGCAGGCTCTCGACGGCGTCGAGCAGGAGCTGCTCGGTGATCGGCTCCTCGGAGGCCCGCATCCGCGCGCTCGCGCCGATCGACTGCAGCACCTGCGCGCCGGAGCGGCGGACGTCCTCGCGGCGCTCGTCCCACGCCGAGGCCACCGCCTCGAGCACCGCGCGCCAGCTCGGCAGTCCGTGGCGCGACTCGAGCGGGAAGTAGGTGCCGACGTAGAACGGAGCCTGCTCGGGGGTCAAGAACGCGTTCAGTGGCCAGCCGCCCTGGCCGGTCATCGCCTGACAGGCCTCCATGCAGACCGCGTCGACGTCTGGCCGCTCCTCGCGGTCCACCTTGACGCACACGAAGCGCTCGTTCATCAGCGCCGCGATCGCGGGGTCCTCGAACGACTCGCGCTCCATCACGTGGCACCAGTGGCAGGCCGAGTAGCCGATCGAGACCAGCAGCGGCCGCTGCTCGGCGCTCGCCAGCGCCAGCGCCTCATCGCCCCAGGCGTGCCAGTCGACCGGGTTGTCCTTGTGCTGCAGGAGGTAAGGCGAGGTCTCCTCGGCGAGGCGGTTGGGCACTCCTACCAGGCTACCCCGGCTCCGATCGCCCAATAGGCTTGGCGCAGAGCTTCGAGCGAGGAAGGAGTCAAACCTTGTCAGACCATCGCGAACCGGTGAACGCACCCGATGCCCCGGCGGCGGTTGGACCGTACGTCCACGCCGTGAGGGCAGGCGGCCTGCTGTTCTGTTCGGGCCAGATCCCGCTTGACCCGCGTACTGGTGACATGGTCGGGAGCTCCGTCGCCGACCAGGCGGGGCGCTGCCTGGAGAACCTAGCGGCGGTCTGCCAGGCCGCGGGCGCGACGCTCGGTGACGCCGTCAAGGTGTCGATCTATCTGACTGACATGTCCGCCTTCGCGGCGGTCAATGAGGTGTACGCGTCGTTCTTCGAGTCCAGCCCGCCGGCGCGGATTGCGATTGGCGTGGCGGCGCTGCCGCGCGGCGCGCTGGTCGAGATGGACGCGGTGGTGGCGCTTGGAGGCTGACCAGGCCCAGGCGCAGGTAGCGGCGCAGGTGGGGGTGACGGCCGATGACGTTCGCCGCGCCGCGGCGGCCGGCGCCGGGGTGGTCAGCCAGACGCCGGTCCTGAGCTCGCAGACGCTGGCCGAGCGGACCGGCGCAACCGTGGCCCTGAAGGCCGAGAACCTGCAGCGCACCGGCTCGTTCAAGCTGCGCGGCGCGCTGGCCAAGATCGCTTCGCTGCCGGACGCGGAGTGCGCGCGCGGGGTCGTCACGGGAAGCGCCGGCAACCACGCCCAGGCGGTTGCTTACGCGGCCCGCGCCCGCGGCGTGCACTGCGAGGTGTTCATGCCCGAGGCGGCGCCGATCGCCAAGGCCGAGGCGGCGACCGCGCTCGGGGCGCAGGTGCGACTCGTCGGCGCCACCGTGGATGACTCGCTCGCCGCCGCACACGAGCGGGCTGTCGCCGGCGGCCTGGCGTTCGTGCACCCGTTCGACGATCCGCAGGTGATCGCCGGACAGGGAGGCCTCGGCCTCGAGCTGCTGGCCCAGGTTCCCGAGATGGCGCGGGTGGTGGTGCCGGTCGGTGGTGGCGGGCTGGTCAGCGGCGTAGCGGTCGCCATCAAGTCCGCGCGTCCCGAGGTCGAGGTGATCGGGGTCCAGGTCCAGACCTGCGCCCCGCTGCCGGCCTCGCTGTCGGCGGGCGAGCCGGTCGCGGTCGCCTCCGCGCTGACGATCGCCGACGGGATCGCTGTCAAGCGCCCCGGGCGGCTCACGCTGGCGATGATCGAACGCTGGGTCGACCGGATCGTGCTCGTCGGCGAAGACGCGGTCGCCGAGGCGATGGTGTTCCTGCTCGAGCGGGCCAAGCTGGTCGTCGAGGGGGCGGGCGCGGTGGGGGTGGCGGCGCTGCTCACGGGTCAGGTGGACGGAACCGGCCCCGGGAGCACCGCGATCGTCCTCTCGGGCGGCAACGTCGACCCGGGCCTGCTGGCCCAGATCGCCCGCCGCCACGAGAGCCAGGCCGGACGCCGGCTGGTGCTGCTCGCGCGGCTGCCCGATCGGCCGGGCTCGCTGGCGCTGCTGCTCTCGCTGGTCGGGCAGCTAGGCGCGAACCTGCTCGACGTGGAGCACCTCCGCGAGGGCTTTGACCTCCACGTGCGCGAGTCGGCGGTCCAGCTGGTGCTCGAGACGCGGGGCCCCGAGCACGCCGGTCTCCTGACGCGCGCGGTGCGCGAAGCCGGCTACGCCGAGGCGCGCCCCTTCCGGTAGTCGCGTGCCTGGGCGACGAGCGCTGCGATCACCCGACTGCGCTCGTCGGCCTCTGGATGCCACTGGACGCCGAGCACGAACCGCCGTCCGGGCGCCTCGATCGCTTCCGGCAGCTCGTCGAGCGTGGAGTGGCCGGTCACGGTCAGCCCGTCGCCGATCATGTCGACGGCTTGATGGTGGTGAGAATGAGTCTCATTCTCATTCTCACCCACGGCAAGCGCCGCGAGCGAGCCGGCGTCGAGGCGCACGTCGTGCTCTGAGCCGACGAAGCTGCCGGGCACGCGGCGGTGCTCTTCGTGTCCGAGCGTCTCGGGCAGGTGCTGGATCAGCGTTCCGCCGAGCGCGACGTTCAACAGCTGCATGCCCCGGCAGATCCCCAGCACCGGCATGTCGAGCTCCACGGCGCGGCGGGTGAGCGCGATCTCGGGCCGGTCGCGCTCGGCGACGGTCCGGTTGGTCGCGGGGTGGGGCTCGGCGCCGTAGAAGGCGGGATCGATGTCGTTGCCGCCGGCGAGGATCAGCCCGTCGATCCGCCCGAGCATCTCGTCGGGGTGCTCGGCGAGCGCGGGATCGGGCGGGATCATCACCGCGAGCGCGCCGGCGCGCTGGATCGCGTCGATGTAGGCGAGCGGCAGCAGGGCCGCGCGCTGGCTCCAGACACCCCAGCTCGCCTCGGTGACCGAGGTGCAGATGCCGATCGCGGGGCGCTTGGAGCTCATCTGCCCCTCAGCCTAGCCGTGGGCTCTCGCGCAACAGCGCGCGCTGGACCTTGCCGCTCGTCGTCTTCGGAAGCTCGGGCGCGAAGTCGACGATCCGGGGGTACTTGTACGGCGCGGTCTCGCGCTTGACGTGGTCTTGGAGCTCGGAGGCGAGCGACCCACTAGGGTCGTAGCCCTCACGCAGGACGACGACCGCCCGGACCACCGTCCCGCGCTCATCGTCTGGAGCGGCGACGACAGCGGCCTCGGCCACCGCCTGGTGTGAGATCAGCGCTGACTCGACCTCGAACGGGCCGATCCGGTAGCCGGCCGAGATGATCACGTCGTCGGTGCGCCCCTCGAAGTACAGGTAGCCGTCCTCGTCTGAGCGGACCCGGTCGCCGGTGCGCCACGGCTCACGTTCGGGCGCCGGCTCGTTGTCTAGATAAGCGACGAAGAAGGTCGGGTCGGAGCGCGGATCGGTCAGCACCAACTCGTCGCTGCGGATCTCGAGCTCGACTCCCGGCAGCGGCCTGCCCATCGATCCGGGGCGCACCTCGCCCCCCGCTGGCACGCCGGTCAACTGGCCGGTCTCGGTCTGGCCGTAGCCGTCGCGGATCTCGAGCCCGGTGCCGTCGCGGAAGGCGCGAAGCACCTCGGGGTTGAGCGCTTCGCCCGCGGCCACGAGGCCCCGAAGCTCGGGCAGCTCAGGCAGCTGCGCCCGCTTGGCGATCACGCGGTACTCGGTCGGCGCCATGCAGAGCACGTTGACCCGCTCGGAGGCCAGGATTTCGAGCCGCTGGAACGGATCGAAGCGGGCATCGTGCAGCAGTGCGGCGGCGCCACGCAGCCACGGCGCGACGAACACGTTGCGGGCTGACTTGGACCAGCCGCTGGCCGCCGTGCACCAGACCAGATCGCCCTCGCGCGCGTCGAGCCAGTGCGAGGCCTGCAGGTGCTGGCCGGGGAGGTAGCGCTGCCCGTGCACGACCCCCTTCGCCTCGCCGGTCGTGCCGCTGGTGAAGGTGATCAGGCAGGGGTCAGTGGCGCCCAGATCGACGGTCGGCGCCGGCTCGTGGTCGAGCACGGACGAATCGGGAATGAGAATCAGTCTCGTTCTCATTTCGTCGGGGCGAGCAGCGGCGAGCTCGTCCGCGTTGCGCTCGTCGGCGACGATCAGCTTGGGTCGCGCCGCGGCGATCCGCAGCCGCAGGTCCTTGGCGCGTAACTGCTCGTTGCATGGCAACGCGACCGCTCCGATGCGGAAGCAGGCGACCAGCGTCAGCACCCATTCGGGGCGGTTGCCGATCAGCGTCATCACGACATCACCGCGGCCGACGCCGCGCGCCGCCAGCGTTCCGGCCAAGCGTGCGGAGCGGTCTGCCACCTCGCCAAAGGTCCATTCCCGCCGCTCCCCGTCGCGGGTGAGCTCGACGAGCGCGCGGCGCTCGGCGGGCGCCGCATCGACCACGTCACGAGAGAAGTTCATCGCCGGCCGAGTCTGCCATCCCGGTGGTAGGCTCGGGTGCATGGGCTTGATGACCGGCACGGGACCCCTCAGCGGCCAGCCGGCCGGCGGGTTCAACTTCGAGCCCCCCGAGCCCGGCCAGGCGCTGTATCTCGAGCCGACCCCGAAGCGGATCCGGGTCGAGGTGGGCGGCGAGGTGATCGCCGACAGCCGCCGCGCGATGCTGCTGCACGAGTCCGGGCTGCAGCCGACGTACTACTTCCCGCCCGAGGACGTTGGCTCCGAGTACCTCGAGCCCTCGGACCGCCACACCCGCTGCCCGAAGAAGGGCGAGGCGTCCTACTACACGATCAAGG
>JBPCQU010000266.1:0-13386 GCA_050997795.1 Solirubrobacteraceae bacterium
GATCTCCGGAGGGCGCTTCGTCTCCCCGCTCCAGACCGGACACGAGAGCGTCAACATCTGGCCGGTGCTGGCCACCGAATCCGACGACGCGGTGCTCGGCGCGGCGATCGTGCTGCCCGACCACCCCGAGCTTTCTCCCGAGAGCCACGGCAACCTGTTCGACAACACCGAGATCGAGGAGGCGCTCGTGCTCCACGTGCACGCCCTGAGCGACTCGGAGCGAGAGCAGGCGGCGGGTCAGGACCCGATGGTGCGCGAGATGCTGCAGCGCACGCTCGCGGTCACCCCCGAGGAGATCATTGGCCTGCACAGCGGCCTGCGGCCGAGCCCGGAGGCCGACTGAGATGGCCGGTGGACCACGCGGCCCGGGCGAGGCCGGTTTCCCGGCCGGCGGCGCCGACGATGTCCCCGGCGAGGAGCGCGTCGAGATCGACGGCGTCACGTTTGAGCGCGGCGGGAAGCTGGTCCTTCGCCCCGGGACCGACCGCGACTTCTACGACAAGATGCTCGACGGCCGCCAGGCGACGCTCGAGCGGATCTACCTCGATTACGACGACCGCGTCTACCTCGGGGTGACCGTGGACGATGACCCCGGCCAGGAGTTGATGCGCGAGACCGGGCGCTATCTGTTCTTCTTCGTCAACGAGGTGGAGGCCCCATGACCAGCTGGATGACACCCGGGGCCGCCAGTGAGGCGAGCCAGCGGGATGACTCGGGCGCTGCCCATTCAGGCGAGGCAGGACGCCGAGCGGGCAGCAAGCCCGAGGGCGAGCGGCGGCCAACCGGGGGCGCCCAACGCACCAAGCAAATCCTCGTCGCCGGAATCGGCAACGCGTGGCTGCGCGACGACGGCTTCGGGGGGGAAGTCGCGAAGCTGCTGTCCGACCGTGAGTTGCCGCCGGGCGTCAGCGTGACCGACTTCGGCACCGGCGGGCTCGATCTCGCCTACGAGGTGATGCGCGGCTACGACGCGCTGATCCTGGTCGACGTCAGCCGCCAGGGCGAGGCCCCGGGGACGCTCTACGTGATGGAGGCCGAGCAGGACGACATCGACGGCAAGATCGAGGACGGGCAGATGCTCGATCCGCACGGAATGGATCCGCAGACCGTGCTGCGGTTCGTCAAGTACGTCGGCGGCTGGCCGGGGCGGGTGTTCGTCGTCGCCTGCGAGCCCGAGAGCGTCGAGGACGTCGGCTTCGGTCTCTCAGATGCCGTCAGCGGCGCGCTGGCGCGGGCGGCCGACGTGGTGCTCGAGACGGTCGCCGAGCTGCAGGCCGAAACCGACCCACCCCCTCGGATCCCACCCACCCGTGCATGAGCTGTCGGTCGCGACCGCGGTCCTGAACACCGCCCTCAAGCACTCAGGCGGCAGGCCGGTCGCCCTCGTGAGCCTGCGGGTCGGCCGGATGCGCCAGGTCGTGCCCAACTCGCTTAGCTTCTACTTCGAGATCGTCGCTCGTGACACGGTCTGCGAGGGAGCGACTCTCGAGCTGGTTGAGGTCGACGCCCGGCTGCGCTGCTCTGACTGCCAGCATGGATGGTCACCGGAGATCCCGGCCTTCCTGTGTCCGGACTGCGGCTCGGCGAGCGTCGAGGTGGCCGCCGGCGACGAGCTTGAGGTGGAATACATAGAACTCGAGGACATGGAGACCACATGCACCGGACCAAGGTGAGGGTCGTCGAGGACGCCCTCGACGCCAACAACACGATCGCCCGCGCCAACCGCGGAGACTTCGACCGCCACGACGTCACGGTCCTGAACCTGATGAGCGCCCCCGGGGCGGGCAAGACGACGCTGCTCGAACGCGCGATCGGCGAGCCGCTCGACGGAATCCGGATCGGCGTGCTCGAGGGCGACGTGCAGGGCTCGATCGACGCCGACCGGCTCGCGAGCCTCCACATCCCGGTCACCCAGCTCAACACCGACAACGGCTTCGGCGGCGAGTGCCACCTCGACGCCAACATAGTCCGCTCGGCGCTCGATCAATTGCCGCTGCCCGAGCTCGACATGCTCGTGATCGAGAACGTCGGCAACCTCGTATGCCCGGCCGAGTTCCGCGTCGGAGAGGACGCGCGGGCAATGGTCTGCTCGATCACCGAGGGCGAGGACAAGCCACTGAAGTACCCGCTCATGTTTCGTGCCTGTGAGCTGGTGGTGATCAACAAGATCGACCTCCTCCCCCACCTCGAGTTCGACCTCGACAAGCTGCTCTACAACATCGGCGTCGTCAACCCGGGGGCCGAGACGATAGTGACCAGCGCCAGGACCGGCGAGGGCGTCGATCAGCTGCGCGGGTGGCTGGCCGAGCTGGCGCACAAACGGGTCAAGGCAGTGGTATGAGCTTCGTGCGGTCGGCAGCCGGATGACGCGGCCGCCGCCCATTCAGGCGAGCCTGGACGGCGAGCGGGCGGTTGGGCCGCGCACGCGCGAGCTGATCGACCTCCGGCTCGGACAACGCCAGGAGGTAAGCGCCCGGTTCTTCGGTGTCGAGGCGGAGCGGATCGCCAAGCTCTGTCACCGGATGGCGGAGCGCTTCGCCCGTGGCGGGCGTCTGATCGCCACCGGCCTCTCCCCCGCCGCCCGCTCGGATGTCCGCCACGTCGCGGTCGAGTTCGTCCACCCGGTGATCGTCGGCAAGCGCGCGCTCCCGGCGCTCGGCCTCACCGGCGAGTCGACCGGCGTTGCCCACGAGCTGGCGCTGACGGCCGAGCCCGAGGACATCGTGATCGTGTTCGGCGAACCCGGCGAGGGCCCTGAGCTCGCGGCCGCGGTCGCCACGGCGCGGTCGCGCGGCTGCCTCACGATCGCGTTCTCGGGGCTCGATGCCGAGTGGGTGTTCGAGCCCCCGAGCGAGGACCCGCTCGTGCGCCAGGAGCTGGTGGAGACGCTCTACCACGTGCTGTGGGAGCTGGTGCACGTGTTCTTCGAGCACCGTGGCCTGCTCGAGGGCCGGACCGAGCGCCGCTCCCACGACGCCGGCGCCTCAAGCTTCCTGTACCCGTTCCTGGCCGAGCGCGAGGATGACCTCGACGCGGTCCTCGCCGACGTGCGCGGCTCGGCGCTGATGAAGGCGGACGAGGTGCAAGCGCTCCGCGTCGCGACCCTGCACGGCGCGACCGCGATCCTCGCCGACGCCGCGGCGGCGACGCGGCGCAGCTTCGAGTCCGGTGGGCGGCTGCTAGCGCTCGGCAACGGCGGCTCGGCCACCGACGCCGCCGACGCGGTGGCTGACTTTGCCGGACCGCCCGCGGTGTTCGGATGGCGGCCGCGCCGCGCCCTCGACCTTTGTGCCGACACCGCGATCATCACCGCGATCGCCAACGACATCGGCACCGAGGCGATCTTCGCGCGTCAGATCATCGCCTACGGCCGAGCCGGCGACGTGCTGCTGGCGTTCTCCACCAGCGGCAATTCGTTGAGCGTGCTCGACGCGCTCGCCGAGGCCCGCCGCCGCGATCTGGTGACCGTCGCGCTAGTCGGCTACGACGGCGGCCGGGTCGCCGCCGACCGGCTCGCTGACCACATCGTCGTCACGCCGTCGCAGCACATCCCCCGGATCCAGGAGGCGCAGGCGACCGCCTACCACGTGCTGAGGGAGCTGGTGGAGCTGGGGTGATGAGTGCCGCTCGCGTCAGGACCCGGGCGCGAGTAGAGGGGACCGTCCAGGGGGTCGGCTTTCGTCCGTTCGTGTACCGGATCGCGCGCGAGGAGGGGCTCGCGGGGTACGTGCTCAACGACGAGCACGGCGTGTTGCTCGAGGTCGAGGGGCCGGCCCCCACGGTGGCGCGCTTCGTCGACCGGCTGACCGCCGACGCGCCGCCGCTGGCCGCGGTCGACCGGGTCTCGTGCGTTCCGCTGGCCCCCAACGGCGAGCACGGATTCCAGATCCTCGCCAGCGAGCACGGGGGCGCAGCCGACGCGCTCGTCACGCCCGACACGGCTACCTGCTCGGAGTGCCTCGCCGAGCTGGTCGATCCGGCTGACCGCCGACACCGCTACCCGTTCATCAACTGCACCAACTGCGGCCCGCGGTTCACGATCGTGCGCGGCGTGCCCTACGACCGGCCCCTGACGACGATGGCCAAGTTCTCGATGTGCGGGCAGTGCCGGCGCGAGTACGAGGACCCGCTCGACCGTCGCTTCCACGCGCAGCCGAACGCGTGCCCGCGCTGCGGCCCCCGGGTCCGGGTGCTGGCCTCAGACGGCCTGGCGGTCGACACCGGAGACGCGGGCGCGATCGACCCCATCCAGTACGTCGCGAAGCGGCTCGCTGCCGGTTATGTGGTCGCGGTCAAGGGGCTGGGGGGCTTTCACCTCGTCTGCGACGCCGGTGACGAGCGCGCCGTGAACGCGGTGCGCACCCGCAAGCACCGCGAGGACAAGCCGTTCGCGCTGATGGTCTCGAGCGTGGAGGAAGCGCGAAAGCTGGTGGAGCTCGGGGACGAGGAGGAGCGATTGATGTCCTCGCCGCAGCGGCCGATCGTGCTGGCGCCGCGCCTTGCCGACGCCGACATCGCCACTGGCGTGGCGCCGGGCGCGCCGGAGCTGGGCCTGATGCTTCCCTACACCCCTTTGCACCATCTCCTGCTGGCCGATTTCGGCGCCGCTCGGGGAGCGCAAGGCGGCGCGCTGGTGATGACCAGCGGAAACGTCTCAGACGAGCCGATCGCCTACCGCGACGAGGACGCGCTCGCGCGGCTGGCGCCGATCGCCGACCTGCTGCTGGTCCACGACCGGGAGATCGAAACCCGGACCGACGACTCGGTGGTGCGAGTGGTGCGAGCCGGCGGGGCGGGGCGGCGGGCATTGCCGCTGCGCCGCTCGCGCGGCTACGTTCCAGCCCACGTCGCGCTTGCGCTCGCCGCGCGGCGGCCCCTGTTGGCCTGCGGCGCCGAGCAGAAGAACACCTTCTGCGTCGCCAAGGGCTCGCGCGCCTGGGTTTCGCACCACGTCGGCGACCTCGAGTACTTCGCCACTCTGGAGGCGTTCTGTGACGGCGTCGCCCACTTCGAACGGCTGTTCGCGGTGACGCCCGAGCTGATCGCCCACGACCTGCACCCCCGTTACCTCTCGACGGCGTACGCGCTCGAGCGCGAGGGCGTCGACCACGTCGGCGTCCAGCACCACCATGCGCACCTGGCGGCGTGCCTCGCCGAGCACGGCGTCGAGGACCGGGCCGTCGGGGCGATCTACGACGGCACCGGTTACGGGACCGACGGCACGGTCTGGGGCGGCGAGCTACTGGTCGGGGGGCTGATCGAGTTCGAGCGCGCGGGCTCGCTGTGGCCGGTGCGGATGCCCGGCGCGGCGGCCGCGATCCGCCAGCCGTGGCGAATGGCGTTCGCGTGGTTGGCCGAGGCGTTTGCGGAAGTTCGCCCGTTGCCCCGCGCGCTGTCGGACGCGGTCGACCCTAAGCGCTGGGAGGCGATGGCCCAGATCGGCGCGAGCGCCAGCGTGTCACCGGTCACATCGAGCATCGGGAGGCTGTTCGACGCCGTCGGGGCCCTGTGCGGGCTCGCCGCGGAGGTCACCTACGAGGGCCAGGCGGCGGTCGAGCTCGAGGCGGCGGCGTGGACGGCCGGGAGCGCCGGGGAGTACGAGATCACTCGCGCCGCCGGGGGAATCCTCGACCCTCGCGCTGCGATCCGCACGATCGCCGGCGACCTGGAGCGGGGGGTCGACCCGCGCATCGTGTCCGCGCGCTTTCACGCCGGCGTCGCCGCCGTGACGGTGGAGGCCCTGGCTTCAATCGCCAGCGAGCACGGCCTCGCGCGGGCCGTACTGAGCGGCGGCGTGTTTCAGAACCGCCTGCTCCTCGAGACAGTCGCGGCCGGGCTCGAGCGCGCCGGACTCGAGGTCCTGATCCCCGAGCGATTGCCCCCCAACGATGGCGGGATCTCCTACGGCCAGGCGGCGATCGCGGCGGCGCGCGACCGCGCCTGAGCGCCTCCGGTTGGCGCCATGCGTCACTGCATGCGAAGATCGGCGCCATGACGCGGCCGAACGTGTTCGAGGCCGGCTTCGAGTACGACCCGGCCGATCCGGAGGGCTACCGGAGCGGCGTCGCCTGCGTGGGCCGGCTGGCCGGCGGCACCGAGAACACGGTCAAGCTTTTCGAGGTCCCGCCCGGGCAGAGCATCTGCCCGTATCACTACGAGTACACCGAGGAATGGCTGCTGGTGCTCGATGGGCCCGTGGAACTGCGCGCGCCGGACGGCACGGGGACGCTCGAGCGAGGGGCGCTGGTCTGCTTCCCGAGGGGCCCCGAGGGTGCGCACAAGGTGACTAACCGAGGCGAGCGCCCGGCGACCGTGCTGATGTTCTCGAGCTCCCGCGAGCCGGCCGTCGCCGTCTACCCTGACAGCGCCAAGGTCGGCGTGTGGCCCGGCGGGCCCGAGGACGAGCTGATGCTGAGAAGGACCGACGGCAACGTCGGCTACTTCGAAGGCGAAACCTGAGGCTGGGTGCCGAGTTGGCAGCGACGCGGACGGCTCGCCCACCCGCTGGCTGAGGCGCGGTGGACGGCGGGGCTGACGCAGCTGCCGCCATCGGTGGCCTGGTTTCACCTGCGCGCCCGCCACACCGCCTGGAGAACCGCCGACGTGTTGCCGCTGACCTCGTCCACTCGGACACCCGACCTCCGCGCCCTCCTGGACCTGGCGCGCACCGCGCACAGGGTGGTCGAGCTCGGGACGGCCACGGCTTGGACCGCGATCTCACTCGCCCTCGCGGCACCCGACCGCGAGGTCATCAGCTACGACGTGGTGGCGCGCGAGCAGTGCGAGCGCTATTTGGGGCTCGTCTCCGCGGCCGTGCGCGACCGGATCGAGCTGGTGCTCGCCCCCGGCTCCTCGGGGCCGCGCGACGGGCTACCGGTGGATCTGCTCTACATCGACAGCTCGCACGAGCGTGAGCAGACGATCGCCGAGGTGCTCGCCTGGCGTCCGGTCCTACGACCGGGGGCGCCGATCGTATTCGACGACTTCACACATCCGGACTTTCCCGGTGTGCGCGAGGCGATCGCACAACTCGGCCTGCGGGGGGCTCAGCGCGGAACCCTGTTCATCCACGCAACGAGTGAAAGCCGGCGAGACGCCGCCGATGCGGGCGCCTCGCCGCTGGAGTGACGGCGGTCCGGAACGGCTCAGACGCCGGCCATCTCCCGCACCTGGGTCAGACGGATGTGGTTGCCCGACGGGTCGCGGAACCCGGCGTCAATCCCGTATGGCCGATCCTCGGGCTCCTCGACGAACTCCACCCCGCGTGACTTGAGCTCCTCGAAGCTGGCCCGGCAGTCGTCGGTGGTCAAGAAGACAGTCGCGGCGACGCCCTTGGCCATCACCGCCTTGATCTGGGCGACGGTCTCAGCCTCGAACACCGGCGGCCCGGGGATCGCCATCAGGACGATCGAGACCTCCGACTGACCCGCGGGGGCCACGGCGAGCCAGCGGAAGTTGCCCAACTCGGGCACCGTCATGTCGGCCTTCACCTCCATGCCGACCTTCTTGGTGTAGAACTCAAGCGCTTCGTCCTGGTCCTCGACCCAGAGCTGTGCGTTGGCGATCCTGATCATTGCTCCTCCTGAAATGAGAGTGGATAAGCGACGCCCGTCACGCTAATCGGCCCCAGCAGCGCTGTCTTCTCGAAACGTGCTGCGTTGCGGCCGCCCGTAGGCCCGCAGCACGCAGCTTGGGACAAGCGCCCGCTGGGCGGCTGGAGGAAAAGCGCCGCGGTAGACGGTCGGCGACTGCCCATAGGTCCGCGTGAAGCTGGTGGTGAACGATCCCAGGCTCTGCAGGCCCACTGCGAAGCAGATCTCGGCGACCGAGCGGTCGGTGGTGCGCAGCAGCGCCGCCGCTCGCTCCAGACGCCGAGTCAGCAGGTAGGCGTGCGGTGACTCGCCGAAGGCCCGGCGAAACTCACGGCTGAAGTGCGCGCGGGACAGCCCCGCGGCGGCAGCGAGGTCGTCGACGTCGAGCGCGTCGAAGTACCGCGCGTCGGCGAGATCCTTGGCGCGCAGGAGGTGCCGGGCCGTCGGGGCGAAGGCCATCGGAGCGAGTATCGCGTGAACCACGCGGTCAGTCCACGGCGGTATGCAGGATCGCCGCGACGGCGCCTTCGCTGACCAGCGGCAGCACGGCCGCGAGGTCGTCCGCGGGCGGGCGATCCTGGGTCAGCGGCGTGACGAGCTGGCGGACCGCCGCGTGCAGCGCGAGCACCGCGTCGCCGGGCGCGCCCGGATCGCAGTCGAGGGCCTGGCACGCGCACAGCAGCTCGATCGCCACCACCCGCTCGAGCCGGTCGGCCGCGTCGAGCGCCATCAGCGCCGCTGCCATTCCCATCGACACGTGATCCTCTTGGTTGTCGGAGGTCGGAATGCTGTCGACGCTCACCGGATGCGCGAGCGCGCGCAGCTCGGTCACCAGCGCCGCGGCCGTGTACTGCGCCACCATGTACCCGCTCGAGGTGCCCGCGTCCGCGGTCAGGAACGCGGGCAGGCGCCCGTTGAGGGTCGGTGACAAGAGCCGGAACGTGCGCCGCTCGGAGATCGATCCGAGGTCGGCGAGCCCGAGCCGGAGCGTGTCGAACCCCACGGCGAGGCTCTGCCCGTGGAAGTTGCCGGCCGAGATGACCTCGGGCGGATCGTCGAACACCAGCGGGTTGTCGGTGACGGCGTTGAGGTCGGCCAGCACCAGCCCGGAGAAGAACCGAAAGCCCTCGCGGGCTGCACCGTGGACCTGAGCGGCGCACCGCAGCGAATAGGCATCCTGCAACCGCGCCGACCCCGGGCCGGCGGTGCGGCTCGAGCCGCTCAGCGCGGCGCTGATGTTGGCGGCGCTGGCGCGCTGGCCGGCCAGCGGCCGGAGGCGGTGCACGCGCGGGTCGAGCGCGGGCAGCGCGCCGCGCAGCGCATCGATCGTCGCTGCGGCGACGATGTCGACCGCGTCCAGCAGGCGTTCCACGCGCACGGTCAGGAGCGCCCCGATCGCGCTCATGAAGTGGGTGCCGTTGATCAGTGCGAGGCCCTCCTTGCTCTCGAGCTCGAGGCGCTCCAGCCCGAGCGCGGCCAGCGCCTGCGCGCCGCTGACGAGCTTCCCGGTCGGATCGAAAGCGTGGCCCTCGCCGAGCAGCGGCAGAAAAGCGTGGGCGGACGGCGCCAGATCACCGCTGGCGCCGAGCGAACCGATGCGGGGAACACGCGGGACGAAACCGCCGTTGAGTAGCGCCGCGACGCGCTCCACCACGACCGGCCGCACGCCTGAGTGACCGAGCATCAGTCCGTTGGCGCGCACGGCCATCGCTCCGCGGACCACCTCATTGGGCAGGTCCGCGCCGGTTCCGGCAGCGTGACTTCGCAGCAGGTTGATCTGCAGATGGCGCTGGAGCTCGGGCGCGACGGTGTTCGAGACGAGCGCCCCAAAGCCGGTGCTGATCCCATACACGGGGGTGCCGGTCGAGAGGATCTGCTCGAGCACCTCGCGGTTGCGCGCCACCCGCCCAAGCGCGTTCGCGTCGAGCTCGATCCGCGCCCCCGAGGCGATCGCCTCGACATCGGTGGCCGTCAGCTCGCCGCTCAGCGTGACGGCGTGGGGCGTGGTGAAGGACGTGAGATCTGCCATCGGCTTAAGTCAAGCTCGGCGGGCGGGGAGGATAGCCTCTCAGCTGTGAAGCCGAGCTCGCATCTGGAGCCGGAGTTGCCGCTCGAGCCGGCGTCGTTTCTGGCTTGTCTCGCGACCGTGCTCGAGCTCCCGCCCGGGGACATGCCGCGGCTAGCGGCGGACGAGGATCCCGCCTCGGGTTGGACGGTTTCGCGCTGGCTCGGCGGCCTCGGGCTCGGGCTCGCCCGGATCGCCGACCCGGGCTCGTTCGCTTGGGCCGGGCCGTGGATCGCGCGCGTGCAAGAGCGCGGTCGGAGCGAGCGACGGTTCGTGGTCATGTACGGCGTCCCGTCGGGCGTCGTCTGGGACCCGGCCGGCGAGGGGCCGCTCGAGGACGGCTCGCTCGTCGACGGCTTCGTGATCGCGGCGGGCGACATCGCGCTCGCGCGCCCGACGCTGCCACAGCCCCCCGCCGGGTCGGGGACCGTGGAGCGGATCTGGGTCTCACCGTCCGCGGGCGAGCCGGCGCAGCCGGTCGATTCGGTCCGCGCGCTCGCGGGACGCGGCCTCGAGGGTGACCGCCACGTCAGCGGCAAGGGGACCTTTCCGTCGGGCCTGGCCGGCAGCGCATTGACGCTCGTGGAGGCCGAGGTGTGCGAGTCCTTCGACCCACCGCTCGGCCCCGATGAGCACCGTCGCAACGTCCTCACCCGCGGGGTGGCGCTCAACCGGCTCGTCGGCCACGAGTTCACGGTCGGCGCGGTGCGCTGCCGCGGGATGCGGCTCTGCGAGCCGTGCACCGTCGTGCAGCGCTACGCGTCGCGTCCAGTTCTGCGCGAGCTCGTCCACCGCGGCGGTCTGCGCGCCGACATCCTCGAGGACGGCCGGCTCGAGACCGGCGCCGAGGTGCGAGCCCTCGCCAGCTCCGGCGCTGGCACCCCGAAGCGCGCGATCAGGCTCCGGTAGGCGGCGAACGACGGCTTGCGGGCGTAGCCGTCGGTCAGCAGCCCGGTCGTCGCGAACAGGTTCGTGCTCAGCGAAGCATTGTCGCGGAGGTTGAACCAGCGGTAGTCGGTGACGCCGTAGGTCTTGGCGCCGCCTCGTATGGCCTTCAGGATCTGCCCCAGCGCGATGCGCTGCTGGGTCGCGGTGATCTGACCCGGCGTCGTGTCGTACCCGCTCTCGGTGATCCACAGCGGGACGCTAGCCCCGAGGCCGCCGAGGCGCATGAAGCAGCGCCGCATCGTGGCGAGCATCTGTCCGGTGGCCGTCGGGACGCCGATCCCCACGTGGAGGCCCGGATACAGCTCCGGGTAGTAGTCGACGCCGACGAACCCCAGCGCCCGGCGAAACGCCTCGCCGCCGCTGCGCAGGCCCCTGAACACCGCCGCGTCGGTGATCGGATTGAACCGGTAGGCGAACGTGAAGCCGAAGCGCAGCCGCCCAAAGCCGCGGCGAACGGCCTCCTGATGGGCGGCGATGATCCCCTTGACCAGCGCCTGCTCGGCGCGCGGAGTGCCGCCGTCGGAGGTGTTCGGGGAAAAGGCGATGTTGACCTCGTTGGTGATCGTCATCGCGAGCAGGCGCCGGTTGGGGCCAAAGGCGTCGACCACACGGCGCACGTACCGGGTCCAGGCGGCGATGTCGCCTCGCTGCCGCGCCGACGGGTGGTAGCGGACCTGGAGCTCGGTGTCGAACCCCGCCCGTGTGTAGCGGTCGATGACCCGCTCCCAGCGCCGGATGCCCGCCTCGCCGTCGGACTCGAACAGCCGGCTGACGCGCAGCACGAGCTCCTTGCCGGGCGGGCGCAGGGCCTGGAGCGCCCGCAGCGTCTTGGCCTCGTTGACCGGCTTGGCCTGGTTCTGGGTCGAGCCCGCGCTGCCGGCGAGCTCGGGATCGATCCCGAACCGCAGCGTGCGCGCCGCCGTGACCGGTCCGCGCGCGTAATCGCCCGAGCACGGCGCCTTGACGGCCAGCGTCGGAGCGCTCCGGCCCGGCGCGCTCGCCGATAGCACGAGCGCGACGAGCGCGAGCGCGACGAGCGCGGCGAGCAACGAGGCCGGGACCGCGGCCCAGCAGGCTCGGTCGGCGCGGCTCCGAGCTCGAGTCGCGTGCACGCCAGAACTGTAAGGGGAACCGAAAAACGGGGCGCCGCGCCCGGCCTGCTACCTTCTAGGCAGTCGGTCGACACCCGTCGGCCGCGAGGCAGCTCGCTTGGGTCCCGCAGACAGCGGTTCGGGTCAGCCATAGCCTCCGAACCGTACGCGGCCAATGCTGCCGCCAAGGAGTGATGTTCTTTCATGCAGTCTTTCGCCGA
Organism: Solirubrobacteraceae bacterium; assembly: GCA_050997795.1. Classification (GTDB taxonomy): domain Bacteria; phylum Actinomycetota; class Thermoleophilia; order Solirubrobacterales; family Solirubrobacteraceae; genus Palsa-465. The sequence continues at coordinate 11,918 of JBPCQU010000266.1, forward strand.
ACTCGGCGTGTCGCGCGCCGTCGTCGACGCCCTTGCCCGTGAGCGGGTATCCGATCCGTTCGCCGTCCAGCAGCTCGTCATCAAGGACGTGCTCGAAGGTCGCGACGTCCTCGCCAGGTCCCCCACGGGATCGGGCAAGACGCTCGCGTTCGGGATTCCGCTCGTCGATCGGATCAAGTCCGACGGCCCGCGCCCCGCGGCGCTGATCCTCGCCCCCACACGAGAGCTCGCCAACCAGATCGCGGCCGACATCCGCGGAATCGCCCACGCCAGGGCGCTCCGGGTGACCGCCGTCTACGGTGGCGTCGGCCTCGTCAAGCAGGGCCGTGACGCGTCCTGTTCGCAGATCATCGTGGCGACGCCCGGCCGGCTCGAGGACCTGCTGGCCCGCGGCGCCTTCAAGCTCGACTCGATCCGAATCCTGGTCCTCGACGAGGCCGACCGGATGCTCGACATGGGCTTCCGCCCCGCTGTGAACCGGATCGTCAAGGCGTGTCCGCCCTCCCGCCAGACGCTGTTCTTCTCGGCCACGCTCGACGGCGAGGCCGGACGCGCCGCCGACCAGTACACGAAGGACCCGGTGCGGCACGAGCACGGGCCGTCAGAGCACCGCGCAGTCGCCGAGGTCGAGCACCGTTTCCTGCCCGTCAACGGGGGTGGCCGGGTGGAAGCCCTGATCGCCGAGCTCGAACGAGACCGGGATCTCGCGCTGGTGTTCGTCCGCACCAAGCGCGGCGCCGATCGCCTCGTCAAGCGACTGCTGACCCACGGCGTCAACGCCGCGGCGATGCACGGCAACAAGTCCCAGCGCCAGCGTGAAGTCGCACTCTCGAGGTTCGAGTCGGGCGCGATCGACACGCTCGTCGCCACCGACGTCGCCGCCCGCGGCATCGACGTGACGGGCATCTCGCACGTGATCAACTTCGACCCGCCGGGAGACCACGAGACCTACGTTCATCGGATCGGCCGCACCGCCCGCGCCGGGCGTTCCGGAATCGGAATCACGCTCGTCGATGGACAGGAGCGCGCCGAGATGAGTCGCCTAGCCAGCCACCTCGGGATCGACCACGGGCTCGGATCGACCGGCAGTACGGGGCAGCCCCAGCGCGTAGCTCGGCAGCCCCAGCGTGGCCCTAGTGGACCGGCCAAAACCGGTCACCGGCCGCCCAAGAGCAATCGCCGGACGGCTGACAGCCCCCGGGACGGCCGTCGCCCCAGGCGCCGCAGCGACCGCGGCGGCTACCAGCACGCCCGCGCCGGGACCCGGCCGGCCGGCTGAGCGACAGCGCGAACCTCACGCGTTCAGGCGCTGTCCGCGTCCGGTGCGGGGAGCACGAGCGCGGAGGGATGGCCGCGGTCAGCCAGCAGCTCGATCTCAACCGCCTTCAGCGTGGTCGCCGTGGCGTGGTCCTCGCCCGTCCCCGGGTGACGGGCGTAGTGCGGGTACGCGCCCGAGGACCCCTGCAGCC
>JBPCQU010000063.1:0-3901 GCA_050997795.1 Solirubrobacteraceae bacterium
CACCACGCGATCGGCGACGGCCAGCGCGAGGCGGGTGATCCGCCGGTACTGCTTGAAGCTCTCGATCGTGGTGTGGTAGCTCGGGTTGTGGTAGGCGATCAGGTCCTGGTGGGTGATCACCACGCGGCGTCCGAGCAGCGCCAGCAGGTTGAGGTCACCGGTGGAGAAGACCTGCTGCGGACGGTGGACGACGTGGCTCTTGTTGACGCCGGCCACGGCCTGCTCGTAGCTCACGACCGCGACCCGGGGCGCGTCGGCGAGCTCAGCCGCGGCCTCGGGGGCGATGTCGTGCGCGACCACCGCGCGCAGGTTCGCGTCGGTGAACCGGGCCAGCGCGAGGATCAGCTCGAGCGTGTAGCGCTGGGTACCGCCGACGGATGGCCCGAGAGAGCGAGCGTCGATCGTCACGCTCAGGCCGCCGAGCGCCGAGCTCGCCAGCGACAGCGAGCGGCTCAGCGCGCTGCGATCGTCGCCGCGGTCGATCTCACGCAGGGCTCGGGCTCGGGCGGCAAGGCCGGGTTGCGCCGGCGAGGAGGAGCGGCCACAGGTCACGTAGAGATCGTCGGCGACCACGTTGACCATGCCGGCGCCCAGGCAACGCTCCGACAGGTCCGCGGTCGCCGCCGCGAGCGTCTGATGAGAGCCCGGAAAGCCGCCGAGCAGATCCAGCGCACGACGGCGCACATACAAGCAGTGGGGTCCGCCGATCAGGATCCGCGGGTGTGCCCCGGTGCCGACGGCGGCGACGTCGAGGTCGGGCTCGGGCCGTCCGCCACTGGGTACGCCTACCGTCCCGCCGTCGCTGCTGAGTGGGGTGACGGTCGCGATCGCGCCATCGGCGGAGATCGGGTCGCGCAGCCGCTCGAGCCATCCGCCGGGGACCTGACAGCTGGAGTGCAGCAGCACCAGGTCGGCCGCGGCGGTGAGCTTGGCGACGCCGGCCAGCACGTCAGACAGCGCCGCTCCCGGCTGGGGCTCGATCGTCAGCAGCTCCCGGTCGAGGTCACCAGCGATTTGCATCAGCTCGTCGCTGCGCCGCATCCCAGCCAGCAGCAGCGGGACCTCGGACGGGGTCCGCTGCACCACCGCGGTCAGGCTCGCGGCACTCGCATCCGGCCCCTCGGCGTCGTGGACGAGGCAGACGACCGTGCTCTCACGATCGGCGGCCAGCGTGTCCGTCGGGCGCATCCAGCGCACGCTCACAATCGCGTCAGCATATGCGGTGAACGTGGCGACATGCACCCCGGGGAGGCGTCACCATTGACCCCGTGGCGCAACCCACGAATCAGACCGAAATCGCGCTGGGCGAGGAGGTGCTCTCGGGCCGCCGGCTCAGCCTCCGCGAGCGCATCTTGTTGACCTATGAGTACCAGGGGCCCTGGGCGCTGGCCTACCGGCTGCTGACCTTTCCGCTGCGCTTCACGCCGCTCAAGCGGCAGCTACGGCTGGCGCCCAGACACGACGGCGGACGCGCCGCGGCGATCCGCTGGTACCGCCGGCACGGGCGCCCGGTGACGATCGTAATCGCGAGCTACCGGGACGCCGACCAGGTCGCGGCGCTGGCCACGAGCCTGCGCAAGACGACCAAGCGGAGCCTGACCCGGATCCTCGTGGCCGACGACGCCAGCGGACCCGAGCACGCCGAGGCGCTGCGCCGGATCGACGGGATCGAGTTGATCTCCGCCCAGGCCAATGCGGGCTTTGCCGCGAACGTCAATCGCGGGCTCAGAGCCGCCGATCCGCAGCACGACGTCGTGGTCCTCAACTCCGACGTGACCGCGACCAGGGGCTGGCTCGCCTGCCTGCAGTACGCGAGCACCCAAGCCGACGACGTCGGAATCGTCGGCGCGAAGCTGCTCTACCCCGACGGGCGGATCCAGTTCGCCGGCACCGTGCGCAACCTCGGCGCCGAGGAGTGGTTTGACCACCGCTACCGCTTTCGCAGCCGGAGCTTCGGGCCCGCGAACGTGCCCCAGCTGGTGCTCGCCGTGACCGGTGCCTGCATGTACCTCACCCGCGAGCTGCTCGAGCGAGTGTGGTTGCTGGATGAGGAATATCCGATGGCCTACGAGGACGTGGACCTGTGCCTGCGCGCCTGGCAGGCGGGCATGCGCGTCGTCTACGCGCCGGCCGCCGAGCTGTTGCACCTAGAGTCCGTGACCCGCGGGACGGACGTGGGCGAACGCGAGCGCGCCTCGCAACGGATCTTCTGGCGGCGCTGGGGGGACTTCTTCGACGCGCGGCAAGTTCGAACCGGCGAGGGCGCGCTCCGAGTGGTCTACGTGACCGAGGACACCGGGGTGGGGGGAGGCCACCGCGACGTGTTCGAGCACCTCAACGGGTTGCTGCAACGGGGCCACGAGGCCGAGCTCTGGACGCTCGGCGCTGAGCCGGATTGGTTTGACCTCGCGGCACCGGTTCGGAGCTTTGAGGACTACGACGAATTGGTCGCCGCGCTCGCGCCGGTGGAGGCGATCAAGGTCGCGACCTGGTGGAACACCGCCGGCCCGGTCTGGCAGGCCAGCGTCGTTCACGGGATACCGGTCTACTTCGTCCAGGACATCGAAGTCAGCTACTACCCTGGCAACCCGCCGCTGCAGGACGCGGTTCTGGCCTCCTACCGGCACGAGTTTCGCTACATGACGATCTCCAGCTGGAACCGCGATCGACTGCGCGAGCTCGGTTTCGACGCGGTGCTGATCCCTCCGGGAATCGACCTGGAGAACTTCCGCCCCCTGCCGGATGTCGCCCGGCGCGAGGACATGGTGCTGGCGCTCGGGCGCTCGAACCCACTCAAGAACCTCGGCCTGACGATCGCCGCGTGGCGCAAGCTGGCCGAGCCGCGGCCCGAGCTGTGCCTGTTCGGGATCGAGCCCCACTTGGTCTCCGAAGCGGGCATTCGCTACGTGACCTCCCCCTCCGATGACGAGGTCAATCGCCTGTTCAACCAGGCTACCGCGTTTTTGCAGACCTCCTCCCACGAGGGCTTTTGCCTCCCGGCGCTCGAGTCGATGGCCACGGGCGGGGCGGTGGTCTGCACCGACGCCCACGGCAACCGCGACTTCTGCCGCGACGGGGAGAACTGCTTGATGCCCGAGCTCTCAGCGCAGGCCGTCGCCCAGGCCACGCAGCGGCTGCTCGGCGATCGCGCCCTGCGCAGCCGGCTCGGCCGCGCGGGCATCGAGACCGCGGCGGACTACGCCTGGGGGCGGCGGCTCGACGCGCTCGAGCGGTTCCTCTCAGACGTCGCCAAACCGCGCCGGATCGCGCCCTCGAGCACCGTATCCCCGCGGCTGCGCAAGCCCGCCGCCCGATAGGGGACAGCCGTGCAGGTCGAATTTGCTCCCCAGTATCTGCGCTGCCCGGTTTGCCGCGCCGACCGGACCCTGCGCCTGCATGCGCGCGAGTCAGACGCCCGCGAAGTGCGTGACGGCACGCTGCGTTGCGCGGCCTGCGGGGCCGAGCTGGCGCTGCACCGCGGCGTGGGTCACCTGCTTCGGGACCCCCCCGGCCACGTCGAGCGCGAAGCCGCCGGTCTGGAGCGATTCGCTGACCACATGCGCGCCGACGGCTGGGACCGCGAGCGCGTGCGCCGGCTCCCGGATATCGAGGATGGCTACTGGTACGTCCAGGGCGTATCGATCGACCAGCTCATGACCACGGTCGCCTTTGCGCCCGGGCAGTCGCTGCTCGACGTCGGATCCAACACGTGCTGGGCCTCCAATTACTTCGCCCGGCGCGGCCTGCGCGTGATCGCCCTGGACATCGCCACCGCCGAGCTGCAGGGGCTGTACACCTCGGATTTCTTCATCGCCGACGGGACCTCGTACTTCGAACGCGTGCTCGGCTCGATGTACGACATGCCGATCGCTTCGGACAGCCTCGACTACGTCTACTGCTG